>NZ_KB891589.1:1906-152958 GCF_000373485.1 Dasania marina DSM 21967 | reverse complement strand
TAACAGTACCGCTGGGTCGTAGGCTGATCGGCCGCCTTTATCGTTTTTATATTTGTCGTTGAAGGCAGATAAATCAAGGCGGTTGCTGATGAGATGATGAAGTGTATATTCGAAGGTATTGGGCTGAAGCTGCTCTTCGAAGTTAATAACAACCATGGCTGTTTGGTTGTAATCGTAGGATTTGAAATTTGGCATGTAGACTCTCCGTGTAGATGCCGTATTTTATCAAAAAACACCGAGAATATTAAGTTTTTCTACAGCCTCAACGCCGCCAACACGGGCGGCAAAGCGGAGCTTTGACGTCCAGCCGCGCAGCGGCGTGTGTGCTTGGCCTTGTTATAGCCTGACCCTCCGGTTAATGAAGAATAATTTTCTATCACAGTTTCTTTCGCGCTCTCCTAGAAAGCATATTCAACCCTTCAATTAACACTGAGAAAGCCATGGCGGAATATATATAGCCCTTTGGTAAATGAGCTCCAAACCCATCAGCAATTAATGTGGTTCCGATTAGCAGCAAAAAACCAAGTGCTAACATGACTATAGTAGGGTTGGCATGAATAAATTTCGCAAGAGGTTCTGCCGCAAGAAGCATAGATAAAACAGTCAGAATAACAGCTAAAACCATTATTGGTATATGCTCGGTCATCCCTACAGCAGTAATGATACTATCTATTGAAAATACGATATCCAACACCAGTATTTGAAGCACAACTACCAAGATAGCAGTTGTTGCAACTGTTGGATTCAATGAATCAGGGCCTGGGTCGGGGTCTACGATATGGTGAATTTCCTTAGTTGCTTTCCACACCAGAAAAAAACCACCTGCAATTAGGATTAAATCTTTCCACGAAAAAGAATTCCCCAAAACCTCGACCACGGGGTAAGTAAGCTTAACAATCGACGCGATAATTCCTAGAAGGGCTAGCCTAAGAACCAATGCTGCTGCGATGCCTATTCGTCGTGCTTTAGCGCGTTGATCTTCGGGTAATTTATTTGATAACACAGAAATAAAAACAAGATTATCTATGCCAAGAACAACTTCCATTGCTGTTAACGCAAAAAAAGCCGCCCATGCATTAGGGTCATATAATAGTGAAATAAGATAATCCATCAGAAATATCCGAGATTGGAAGAATAGTTTGAGCTATAACAGTTTGTTCTTGGGAATGGCTACATCTAACCATAAAGTGTAGATCTAGGCAAAAAAGTATATACCTACACATTTATGTCTATATATAGCCCCATAAAAATGTCTACATCTAACCATAAATTACCACATCATCAATCATGGCCATCAAATCAGGGCGCTGCCTATGTATCAGGCCCAGCTCAACCGCTTGATGATACAAAAGTACCCACACTTTATGTTTTTTTACTCCACTGCGCACCTATTTGTTTAGCTTGCTGTCGTAGCTGAAACTCTTCAAAGGCAATAGGAATGGCCACACTTTGCCTGCGCTTATCAGTATGGTTGGCTAGTATGCTGAGGCCTTTACCGGCGTATTCACGCTCATCGACGATAATCTCTACAGTGGTATAGGTTTTATTATCATTGGGTTTGCGCCTATAACGCACAGGCACCAACTGCTTGCCATATTTTCGTAAAAAACGGTTGGCACCTGTCTGCCCCGGTTTCATTGTTTTTATTACGTTCATACTGCCTCCTTGCAATAATTATTGACCTTGATATTAGACTAACTTTTCTGGCTGTACACTGTGTAGTTCGGTAACCACACGCCAACTGCAATTTATTTCCACTCCCCCCTACGCCCAATAACCACAACCCCCTCACCCCGCTTCTTACCCAACCAAGCCACCGACTTAATTACCGCAGGGTTCAAGCCCTCTCTCGCGCTTGCGGTTAACTCCATTTGATACTCACCACTAAACATGGCGTTTACCAAACCCTCTAAACCCAAGCGGGCATTCTTGTCGCTTATGTTTACGGTAATAGCTTCGGCATTGCTGCTCAGCTGCGCTTGGTAATTACCCAGTGGCATGGGTACGTCACCGCCGCGCCAGATGATGTCGCGTAAGTTAATGGCACCTTGTAGCTTTTTAATTGTGTTTTCTTTAATGGCTATGCGGTTAAAATCAAAAAACACCTGGCCGCTGATTAATACCGGCACCCAAGGTTCGATAATCGATACCGGCACCTCACCGCGCACATCGCTTAGGTTTACGCTGCCATTAGGGTAAGCCTTGGCCGTTGCCATTAAGGTTTGCCCTGCCGCCTCGGTTTTAATACTGATGCTGGGGCTTAGTAACAATAAGCTTAACGGCTGAATAGACCACTGCAGTTTGCCTAAATAAAGACTGCCGCCATTAATTTTTACCGCCGCCTGGGCAACCTTGCCCTGCCAAAAAGACCCGTGAGCCTCGCCCAGCAGTAAATTGGGTGCTGCACTTTTAACGAGTAAGGTTAACAAGGACGCCGGAGCACTGGTTAATACAAAAATACAAAATAGCAGCGCATAAACTTTATAACGCCATTGCCAAACCTTTAACAACACAATCAACCCTTACGTATACGAACAGAACTACTGACTACGCCATCACTATTGCCCGGCGTAATGGAGGCATCTTTAACAATAACCGCGTACTCACTCTCTAGCTCGTGCAACCAAGCCACTAAGTCATTAAACGACACATCTTCAAAACGCAGCTGTATGTCGCCACTGGCCGAAGGCTGCATGCGTTTTAGCCTTAATTGATGGCGCAGCAAGCTGCTATCCACCAGCTGCGGCAAATTGACGTCGGTATTGTGCACGCCAGAGCTGTTTTGTAATTTTTTATATTGTGCTGCCAGTTGTTGCACATTTTGCAACTGCTGTTGCGCGACAATATTAGCCTGCTGCAACTTTTTATTGTCGGTAAGCACGGGCTGCCATATCGCTACATAAAAAACATAGGGCACTAACAACAGTAGCAAAGCGGCCACGTAATATTGCTCTTTGCGTTTCAGTTGATTAAAGCGCTCTAGCAGTTGTTGCTGTATAGACTGTAATGCATGCATAGTTTTAACCCCTCAAGCGCAAACGCGCCCGGGTTTTACCCCCTTCACTGCTGCTACCGGTTAACTCCGCCTGCACGCCTTGTTGCTGTAACTGGCTGCGCACACTCTCTACCTCTTTAAAGCTATTGGCCAATACGGTTAAGCGCACTTCGTTTTGGCTTTCGCTGTAATTCATGCTTTGTATGGTAAAACCCGGCACGGTATGGGTGATGGCGGCTATTTTTGCTAGCAGACTAACAAAGCCTTCACCGCTACCACCCTGCAAGGTTGCCACTTTACGTTTTAATTGTTTTTCGGCATTTATCACCGCGCCTTTTGGTATGGCGCTGCGATAGGCGCTTTCTATTTGGCTGCGCAGGCTGAGGTTTTTGTTTTGCAGGTGATAATTTTCGGTATAGGCATAGGCTAATTGTGCCACCGCAACTATCGCCAATAAGGCTAGCAGCTTGCGCCACTGCAGCCAGTATTTGCGCCAGGCCAAACCACGAGCAAACATGGCCTGTAACAGGTTAAGCTCATCGGCCGCTGTTTGCTGGGCCGTCATTAGCCCCCAATAATGGCCGCTTTGCCATAGCACTAATGCGCGCAACGCTTCTGGCAACACCGCTTTAACCTCGTCGCGTAGTGCATCAGTGCAATACAGCACGATGCTTTTGGGTAGCCCCTGCTCGGCTATAAGCAAACTTAGCGCCTGTGGTAATAACGCTGCAGGCAAGGCAAAACCTTGATAAGCCGATGAGCGCAGTAGGTAACGTAGCTCTACGTCGCCGTCACTGCCACTGTCGTCTACGCACAAAGTCCATTGCTGCTCTAACCAAGGCAACATTAATAATTCGGGGATAACTTTTTTAATATCTAGCTCGCGGTCAACAGCAGCTGCACGTATATCTGCCAACCAGTTAGACAACAGCTTACTGCTAATAATAGCAACGGGCACTTGTTCTTGTAGTGGCTCACCCAAGGCAAAATGCAATTCATCCACATCGGTAAGTAATTCATCTTCTAAACTATAGGGCAGTGTTTGCCGCAGCACTTTACTTTCACTGCTTTCAAAACCGTAGTGTTTGAGTGTGCAATATTGAGCGGGCACGATAAGTTCTAATTGCGTAGCTGCACTAAGGCTGGCCATTAATTCAACCGCGCTGCCGCTGTGTACCTGCTGGCTACTGGTATCTAGCCATTGATAATAAGGCTCGCCGTTAGCCTGCACGCTGGCTTTAACCATGGCAATAGCTGCTGCGTTATTGGGTGTTGGTGTGTTCACAGTCATCTCTCGTTATAAGGGTTGCTGGCTTCTAGCTATTACGGTGGCGCTATCATTACTGCGAAAAATAACACTGTATAGATGGTACTCTCTATCTAACATGAGCACCTTAGTGCTTAGTAAAAACATTTCGCTATTCACCGCTAGCTCACTGCTATCTATTTTTAAATCCGCTAAAGGCGGCTGGGTAAAAACACTAATATCGTCATAGCCGCCCTCTTCGGGCTGTTGCGCCTCGACTAAAATTGCAACGTCCATCTGCGATAAAGGCCTTAAATCTTTAGGCTTGTTTAAACTGCGCAACACTTCTTCAGTAGCCGTATTGATGTTAATTTTGCCATTACCCCATAGGGTAATATGCGGCAGTAGCGCTTGGTAAAGTTCTGGGGTAATGCCTTTTACCCAACGCAGCTCACTCACACTTTGCATAGCGCGGTTGCCAGCCCGCCCTGGCGGCGTGGCCTCGCTGTAATAATAGGACTCAGCACCACCGGGATCGCGCTCATTATTATCAACATCCAACCAATCAAACACCGCATTGGCAATTTCTTCTGCGGTAAACAGCTCCAAGGGCGCTTCCAAATTTAACGTTTGTAATAGCCGTATGAAACGCTCCTGCGGCACAGTGTAATCACCTGCAGAGCCTTTACTAGCCGACTGTAGCGTGTTGATGTTGATGCGCCCCTGTATATCTGACAAGGTTCCGGTAAATTGGGCAATCTCATTAGCAAAGGCTGTGGGCTGCTGCAAAATACCTTCACTGAGGTGATCATAGCTCCAGCTAGGATCCTGCAATACGGCACTACGCCCTAAACCTTCAGCCCCCACCAAATACGCATAGGCCTGCTGGCCGTGAATTTGGTTTTCTACACGCCTAAACATCACTAAAAAATCGCTGCTTACGGTAACTGCCAAGGAAGCCACGATAAACACAATAAGCAGGGCCACCACCAAGGCAGCGCCGGCTTGTTTTTTAATCGCCTTGGCGATGTTAGGGCGTGCTAAGTATTTCAAAGACACGCCTCACTAAGCCAAAACGATTTAGTTGTAGCTTTATTTCCAAAGCTGCGGGTAATTTCGTCTCATCCCAATTGGCCTGCCATTCGCCGCCTATATCATTACTCGCGGTGGCATCGGGTTTTAAAAAACGCAGTTCAAAGCTCTCGACATCAGCAATTAATTTTACGCGCTGCTTGCTGCTATCTTCATCTACCCTATCCAACACCAGCCAATGCTCACGCCATAAGGTGTTATCGCTAAACTCATAACGCACGCGCTGTAATTCACCGCGGCGTATCTCGCTGGGGTTAGTCCAACCGCGCCGGGTCAGTTGCAGCGGAAACTCGGCTAAATCTCCACCACTCAACGCCGCCTGCTCATGGCTGTATTCATCGATGATGGGCCGCGCTACCGCATTGCGTATATCGCGCTCTAATACAGTTAGGGCCAGCTGCACATCGCTAAGCTCTTGCGCTTTTAATTCATGTTGTTCGGCAGTGCTAATAGCCGTACTAATGGCACTGTAACCCAAAGCCGCCACAAAAGCGGTGATAGCCATAGCCAGCACCACCTCTATTAAGGTGAAACCTTGCTGCTGCTTTTGTTGAGATATGTATGTTTTCATATTAGCGACGATGGAAACTATCGGCTAAGGCCATTATTGTTACCAAAGGCTGGTCGCTATTGGGCTGGTCGCTCACCGACACCTGCATTTGGATAAAGCCTTGGTTAGCCGTTTTAATCGGTTTTATTTTCCAATACCAGCTGCGGTTGGCCATATCTTCTTGGCCGCTCTTTTCATCCTTTAATACGGTATTGCTATTTTTATTGCTAATACGCTGTAACTCAATTTGGTTTAATGCCACCCACTGGGCTACCGTTTTTTGATCTAAGTAAATGGTGTCATCAACCAAACTCATCATTTTGAGCATTAAGGCCGAAACGGCCGTAGCGACTATAAACAAAGCCACCATCACCTCTATGAGGGTAAAGCCTCGTTGTTTTTTATGCTTGCACCATCTAATTATGTTTATGCTATTCATCATTGGGTAAATCTAAGGCTATACGGCCCAGTAAATCACCGCTAACAGTATGCAGTAGTTGCTCGCCATCGCGGCTGTAGAACTGCACTTTAAAAGGTGTAATTTCGCCATTACCCCAAAAATAAATATCGGGTTTTATCTCTATTTTTTGGTTTTCTGGTTTTTTTTCTACCGGTACTTTTTGCCCTATCTGCAGCTCTATGCTTTCCATTTCTAAACGCAGCGTAAGTTGTGACGAAAAGAATAATTCTGCTTCTATTTCTTTAGGCGCTACCGGCAGCCATAACCAGCGCGGCTGCTCGTTACTCTCTTCAGCTGGAGCCCAATACACTCGTTGCAACCAGCGATAGGCAAACACTTCATCATCAACGCCGCCATTATTAGCGGGCGCATCATTGGTGCGAAAAATATCTATACCCCAGGGCTGTTGATTAATCACCGCTTCGTCGGCCACCATGGCGCTGAGGTTAGCAAATTGCTTTGCTTGGCTGCGAGCGTCGTCATCACCCAATCCTACGTTAACGGCAACCATGCCGATACCAAAGCCAATGATGAGTAGCACGACTAGTAGCTCTATGAGGCTGAAGCCCTGCTGATGTGAATGCATGCTTTTTATAATGGCTGCTACCTTCAATTTATTCGCTTGTGGACTCCGGCCTACCCCAGGGCACCCTCTCTTGCTGCGCAATTCACCTTGTGCGCCGGAGTGACGATTATTTGTAATCAATTAAGGGTTATCAACCTTCTTCGTTGTCTTTTTTCCACGTGCCCAGGTCGGCGTTTTGGTCTTCGCCGCCGGTTACGCCATCGGCACCTAGGGTGTAGATGTCGAAATCGTTATCGCTGAACTCGCTTGGGCTTAGGTATAGGTAGGGACGGCCCCAGGGATCTTTAGGCATTTCTTCTAGGTAGCCATTTTTTTTCCAGTTGCTGGGTATGGGGTCTATGCTGGGTTTGTTCACTAAAGCCTCTAAACCCTGCTCGCTGGTGGGGTAATTGTAATTATCTAAGCGATACATTTTTAAAGTGGTGGCTATGGTACTGAAATCTGCCTGTACTTTTTGTACCCGAGCGTCGTCAGCACGGTCTAATACATTAGGTGCCACTATACTCACCAATAAACCTATAATAACCAGCACCACCATAATCTCAATTAAACTAAAACCCTGCTGTAAACGTTTAGCTGTTCGCATCTCTAACCTCATCTATTAACTTTTGTCTTTAATCTTGCAACTTACAGCTTGCCGCTTAAAGCTGCCCTTAAGCTACCAAATTATTCATTTGTACAATAGGCAGTAATATCGCCACCACAATCAAACCCACAACAGCAGCCATTAGCACTATCATCATGGGTTCCATGACCGCCATTACACTGCCTAAGGTCATTTCTAATTCACGCTCTTGGTTTTTAGCACAGCGCGCCAACATGCCTTCTAATTCGCCACTGGCTTCACCGCTGGCTACCATGTGCACCATCATGGGTGGAAACACGCCCGCTTGATTGAGCGCCTTGTTTAAGCTCATGCCCTCTTGCACCGCCACCGCCACTTGCTCGCTGGCCGCACGCAGTTGTAAATTATTAAGCACGGCACCGGCTATGCGCAGTGCCTCTAACAGCGGCACACCGCTGGAGGCTAAAATACTTAAGGTGGAGGCAAAGCGGGCGCTATCGGCGGCGGTAAAAAAGTCGCCTATAAACGGCAGCTTTAATTGCAGCTTATGCCAGAGGTAACGGCGACTGGGTTTCTTGAGTAATTGTTTAATGGCAACAATAAACGCAATTATGGCGATTAATAACCAATGCCCCGAGCTATTAATAAAATCGCTGAGGGAAATAAGTACTACGGTGATGGCGGGTAATTCTGTGCGCGATTGCTGAAACAAACCCACTAGCTCTGGCACTACAAATATCATTAGCAGCGACACTACGCCCACCGCCACTAACATTAAAATAATGGGGTAGATCATCGCCATTTTTAATTTTTGCTGGGTGTACTGGCTGTTTTCGGTGTAATCCGCTAACTGCTCTAACACCAAACCTAAAAAGCCCGCGTGCTCGCCCGCTTTCACCATGGCGCAATACATGCTGTTAAACACCTGCGGAAAATCACCCAAGGCGTAGGCCAAGCTATGGCCTTCTAATACGCGTGCCCGAACTTGTAGAATCAAACTTTTTATTTTTGGCTTTCTGGCTTGTTGTGCTGAAGCGGTTAAGGCTTCATCCAAGGGCATATTGGATTGTATTAAGGTGGCCAATTGGCGGGTGAGCATAGAGAGATCGGCGGAGCTAATACGGGTTTTAAAAAGCCCGCCGCCCTGCTTATCGGTTTTGTTATCGCTAGTGCTAGCTCTAGCCCCAGCAGCGGAACTGACTTCTACCGGTTTTAATTGCTGCGCTCGCAATAGGCTGCGTACCTGCCGCTCGGAGTCGCCCTCGACTATGCCCTTAGTCATTTTGCCTTTGGCGTCTAACGCCTTGTACGCATATGCAGCCATGGCGTTACGCTGCGGTTACCCGCAACACCTCTTCTACCGTAGTTTTGCCTGCCAATATACGTTGACGGCCATCTTCTAAAATACTATTGGAGGATTGCCGCGCATAGGCGGTCATCGCTTGCTCGCCGGCTTGCTCGTGCATCATCAGCCGCAGTTGATCATCCACTTCGATTAATTCATAAATACCGGTACGGCCACGGTAGCCAGTGTTATTACAGTGCGAGCAGCCTTTAGATCTAAACAGCTGCGCGGTTTGCCCCGGTAAATTGAGCAACGCCAATTCCGATTCGCCCGCCTGGTAAGGCTCTTTGCAATGGCTGCACAGCAAACGGATTAAACGCTGTGCCATTAAACCAATGACACTGGAGGATAATAAAAACGGCTCTACCCCCATATCTTGCAAACGGGTTACCGCACCTATGGCGGTGTTGGTATGCAAAGTCGATAATACCAAGTGGCCAGTTAAACTGGCTTGCACGGCGATGTCGGCGGTTTCGGTATCGCGTATTTCACCGACCATGACTACGTCCGGATCTTGTCGCAAAATAGCACGCAGGCCACGGGCAAATGTCATGTCGACTTTGGCATTCACTTGCGTTTGGCCTATACCCGGCAAAATATATTCTATGGGGTCTTCTATGGTTAAAATATTACGGCTGCTGTCGTTAATTTCGGTGAGGCCAGCATACAGTGTGGTGGTTTTACCGGAGCCTGTGGGGCCAGTGACTAAAATAATGCCATGCGGTGTATGTAATAATTTTTGAAATTTATTATATACCTGTTCGCTCATATGCAGCTGCGATAACTGTAACTGCCCCGCCTGTTTATCTAACAAACGCAGCACCACCCGTTCGCCGTGTGCAGAAGGAATAGTCGACACTCGTATATCCACCGCATGGCCTGCTAGGCGCACCGAGATGCGGCCATCTTGCGGTATCCGTTTTTCGGCAATATCTAATTTCGCCATCACTTTTAAACGCGAAACCAACAAGGGGGCCAGCATACGCTTGGGGCTTAGTACTTCGGTTAACACACCGTCTACCCGAAAACGTACGGTGAGTTTATTTTCAAAGGTTTCGATATGGATATCAGAAGCTTGCTCGCGCACCGCCTGCGATAAGATGGCATTGATTAAACGGATAACCGGAGCATCATCTTCGGCATCCATTAAATCACCCATGTCGGGAATTTCATCGGCCAAGCGCGATAAGTCTATGTCGGCACCCATATCTTCAGCCATTTGCACGGCTTCGTTATTATCACGCTGATAACGCAGGCTTAGCCGCCGTTGAAATTCATCATCGCTTAATTGGCTACAGGTGAAATGGCTGCCCAATACTCGCTGCACTTCTAACAGCGTCGCTAAGCGTAAACTATCCCTATGTAATAGCACCGGCGTAGCTTGGCTATTATCAATAATTACGCCATGGGCTTGAGCAAAACTAAAAGGCACATGCATAGGCGCTGACGGCAACTCTGCAGCTTCACTGGTAACGTGCTCTTCGTTGTTGTTTTGTTCTGTGCTACTAGCCTCAGCCGACATATCAACCACCCTGCAATGCAGTATCGGCTGCCTGTTTTTGCTCTAACCTTTGCTGCTCACGTATATCGTCTAACTGGTTTAGTTGCTCCTGCCACTCAGGCAATAGTGGTAGGACGGCATGATCCACAAACTCTACCCCGCCCTCTATACGCTCTAATTGTTTTTGTCTTATCAGTTTATATTTAACGGCTGTGACTGCATCCATCTCGCGATTATCGCGAATAATGCTGGAACGCAAAAACACCAACAAATGCGTTTTACCGTAAGTGGTGCTAGTGCTTCTAAATAAAGCTCCAAGAAAGGGGATATCACCTAGGAAAGGGACTTTTTGCTGAGTTTCAGTGACATTGTCTTTGATCAAGCCACCCAAAACGATAGTTTGGCCGTTATTCGCTAAAATTTTGGTATTGATTTTTCGCTCGGTGGTAATCAAGTTACCGTTAATGGCCGAACCGGGTATAGCGTCTGACACTTCCTGCGAAAGCGCCAGTATTAAAGAATCGCCCTCATTAATTTGTGGCGTCACTTTTAAGGTAATACCCACGTTTTCCCGCTCTACGGTTTGAAAGGGGTTACCGGGATTAGATGATGTGCCACCGGTGCTGGTGTAAGAGCCCGTCACAAAGGGAATGCTTTGCCCCACCACTATAGAGGCCTCTTCGTTATCTAAGGTTAATAAAGAAGGAGTAGATAATATATTGGCTTGGCTATTGGTTTTTAAGGCATTGAGCACCACATTAAAACTTAAGGCCTTATCCAAACGACCGATGCCTAACACCTGCCCAGGTACTTGCGACAGTGCTCCGGCCAAACCCAAGGTTGGATCGACGGTATTACCATCGCTATCCTCGCCGGTGCTGGCAGCGCCTAAAGCCCCAGCCAAACCGGCGCCGGAAGAAGAGCCATAGGAGCCATTGTCATCAGAAAACAACCACTCTACGCCTAGGCTTTGGCCATTATCGGCGGACATTTCTACAATAATAGCCTCAACCAACACTTGCGCACGGCGTATATCTAAACGCTGCACCACCGATAATAAAGACTGCATCACATCGGCATCGGCGGTGATAATTAAGGCATTGGTGCCGGCATCTGCCTCAACCGTAGCCACAGATTTTTTCGCTGACTTAACACCATCATTCTGTGACATACCATCAATGTTTTGTATGACTTTACTGAGCATTTTTGACAGCTCTTCGGCTTCGGCATACTCCAAGTAAACCACTTTCACGTTGCCGCTTTGGGTTAGCGGTGTATCCAAATGCTTAACCAAAATTTTAATGCGCTGGCGCTCTAACTCATCGCCGTTGATTAATATGCTATTGGTACGCTTATCGGCAACCAATAAAGTGGATGCCGATTCAGGCTGGCCCTTAGTTTGCTCACGCTTTTGTAGCTTCTCTAACATTTTTACCACTTCTTCAGCGGCGGCATGCTCTAGGCTAACAATTTCAGTTTTTTCCTGGGCCGATCTATCGATCTGTTGAATGATTTTTTGTATGCGTAAAATATTGGCGCGCGTGTCGGAAATAATAATGGCGTTGCTAGGCGCATAGGCGGCCATATGGGATTGCTGTGGCGCTAAGGGCCGCAACACGGGAATCAGTTTGGCTGCCGAAATATTCTCTAGCTGAATAACTTGAGTGATCACCTCACTGGTTTCTGGGCCAGAATCCAGCTCTACCGGCACCGGCGAACTGCGCGCATCTTTGGTGGGCACTACCCGTACCACACCGGTATTTTCTATAGCGGCAAAGCCATGGATATCCAAGATGGTTAAAAATAAGTTGTAGTACTGCTCGCGGTTTAAGGGCTTGGATGAAATCACTTGCACCTTGCCCTTCACCTTGGGATCTATGATGATGGTTTTATCGGTAGCCTTGGCCACGCTGATAATCAGCTGCTGTATATCCATTTCCTTGGAGTTCAAAGTCCAGGTTTTTTCTAGTGCCACAGCGGGCATAGCTAAAGCCGCGCTAACTAGCAACCACAACCACGGTTTAATTTGACGACTACGGGTCACAATAAAACTCACACGATTACCTAATTATTTAGTTATTAATATGGGGGTTTACTCGCTATCCAGCGAAATAAGCATTTGTATAGATTGACCATCACGCTCAATAATAAAGGTGGCCTGTTTCGCCGAACGCATAATTTTATACAGCTCCACAGCCTTGGCCGGGTCATTGAGGGTAATGCCGTTAATACTGGTAACCACATCATTGGATTTTAGCCCCAACTGCTCAAATTGCTGCTTATCCCGGCCTGGATTTATGCGGTAACCATACATTACCCCGTCCACTTGGTACGGACTAATACGCAGGGCATCCGCCAAGGAGCTGGGGTTTTTATAAAGACGCTGTCGATACTCTCTGGCCATGCTGCTGACCTGACCATTCTCGCGCTTATCCTGCTGCCTCACTTGTTGCTGAGCCGGGCTAGGCTCGCTGACTTGGCTATCACCATCTGCGTCACCCTCAAACAGCCATAGCGACTCATAACGCCCCGCGTTTTCTATAATCACATGATCGCGGTAAATTTGCGATAACAGCACCCGCCCTACAGGCAAGCTGTCGCCTATACTGTATTGCTCTTCTTTGCCCTGATAGACGATCATCGCCAAGGCATCGTCAGAGTTGCTGGTCAGCACAACCCCGTTTAATTGTAGGCTTAAACGTGTGGGCTCAGCCTCGACGGTTTGCTTAGGCTGCACCACCGCAGCCTCGGCCTGCACCGTACCACCCTGCATAGCACCAAATAAATTATAAGATTGCAGCTGCGTAATATCGACCTGCTGGCCAGGCTGTGCCCCCAGCCCTTGGCTGCTAGCCACTACAGGCATAACACTGGGTTCAGCTTCAGGCAGTAACAGCCACAGCCACTGGCTCAAGGTATAGAGTAATAATACGGACAAGCCAAAACATAGGCCTCGGTACCACACCAGTACCGGTAGACTTTGTACGGCCTGTAAAATAACGAGCAAACGCTCTGGCACCACTGATGTCATGGCTAACTTGGACAACACACACCCCAATTTCGACTTTTTATTATCAAGAGTATCAAGCCACACATTATAGGCGTCCAAAGATTAGGATTCATCCTTTCCTTACCTCGCAGGGAAATCATTTCTGTGACTTATTCACATTTTGAAGGCAAAAGCTGGCAGGACATCTACATTGAGCTACTTTATAGTATCTGGCTTAGCTATCCCCATGACATTAGCCACTACCATTGCACAGCACATCAACTATAACGGACTGCGACAGTACTGTGACAAACAGCTTTCAACCCTATTATTAAACGACAACAATATAACAAAATTATGACAATACTCATTAACCGCAGAGCCATCAGTGATCGCAGACTAGGCAACGATAGACGCAAAGCCCCTAGGCTAGACCTCAGCCATAAGCGCCGCCGTAAAAGCGACGACCGCAGAGACAGCGCCCGCACCCTAGTAGAAGACTTTCATGCCAGCATCGCCCTTAGGCAATTAAGCAGCAGCAAGCTCGCCCACTGATCACCTACTGAGCGATAAGCCATCGAATAGTTACAGGCATAAAAAAAGCCCGCAAGCGGGCTTTTTAATAAGATCTACGCTTAACCTACCAGACTAATCATTACCCCTGCCGCTACCGCAGAGCCTATAACGCCCGCTACATTGGGGCCCATAGCATGCATTAGCAAGAAGTTTTGTGGGTTGTATTCTAAGCCTAGCTTATTCGACACCCTGGCTGCCATAGGCACTGCCGACACACCTGCCGAGCCTATCAGTGGGTTAATAGGCGTGCTAGAGAACTTGTTCATAACCTTCGCCATTATTACACCGCAGGCGGTACCTATACCAAAGGCCACAATACCTAGCGCTAGAATACCCAGCGTACTCAAGTCCAAAAACTTATCGGCACTGAGTTTAGAGCCCACCGACAAACCTAGGAATATGGTAACAATATTGATAAGCGCATTTTGTGCGGTATCGCTTAAGCGATCAACTACACCACACTCTCTCATCAAATTACCAAAGCAGAACATACCCAATAACGGTGCCGCACTAGGCAGGCATAGTGCCACCAAGATTAATAGCACCAAGGGGAATACGATCTTCTCTACTTTCGAGACCGGGCGTAATTGCACCATCACTATCTTGCGCTCAGCCTCAGTGGTTAAGGCACGCATAATAGGGGGTTGAATTAACGGTACCAAAGCCATATACGAGTAAGCAGCAACCGCGATAGCACCCAGCAAATCTGGCGCCAACAAGCTAGCCACATAGATAGCCGTTGGCCCGTCAGCACCGCCGATAATACCTATGGCGGCCGCGTCCTTCATGCTGAAGTCCATCCAGCCCAAGCTGGTTAAACCCACCGCTCCTATCACCGTGGCAAAAATACCAAACTGTGCCGCCGCTCCTAAAAACAAGGTTTTAGGGTTAGCTAATAGAGGGCCGAAGTCAGTCATGGCGCCCACACCCATAAAGATCAATAAGGGTGCGGCACCACTGGCTATAGCTATGGTATAAAAGTTATACAGCATGCCATTAGCAAAACCTGCATCGCTAGCGGCTTGCACCGCATGATGATGAGCCTCGGCAGGGGCTACGCTATAGGCCTGCAATAAGGCCTTGCCCGATTCCCAACTGCTTAAACCCAGTGCGTGACCGACTTGCTGCAGCACTGTCATATCACCGGACATCACTGCATTTTCTACTGCCGAATAGGCCAAACCAGCACCCGGGATATTGGCCAAAATACCGCCAAAACCTATAGGCACTAATAGCAAGGGCTCAAAGCCCTTACGAATAGCCAAGTACAGTAGCAATAAACCCACGGCTATCATTATCATTTGGCCTGATTGCGCCTGATAGATGCCCGAGTCTTGCCACAGTATAAGTAACTTCTCCATGCAACAATCCCCGTTATGCGATAGAAATCAAAGTATCGCCAACGGCAACGGTGTCGCCCTCTTTGACATCAACAGAAGCAACCACACCGGCTTGCGCCGCGCGTACTTCTGTTTCCATTTTCATGGCTTCAAGGATAAGGATCACGTCACCCTGTTGGATATGCTCACCCACGGCAACATTCACTTTAAAGATATTACCCGCTAATGGTGCCAACACAGGCTCTGCCGGGCCAGTAGCTGCCGCAGCACTCGCCGCAGGCGCTGCCGCGGTGTTTACCGGCGCAATGGCAGAAACATCACCACCATCAGCCACTTCAACCACATAGCTTTGGCCGTTAACCGTTACGGTATACACACCGCTATCGGTTGCTGCTGCCGGTGCTGCCGCCGCTACAGGTGCTTTACCGGTAGGTACGGGCTCGAAGGCATCGGGGTTGCCGCGGTTATCTAAAAACTTCAAACCAATTTGTGGGAACAAAGCGTAGGTTAATACATCGTCCACTTGGCCTTCACCGCTAGTAAGGCTAATACCTTTTTCTGCGGCCACTTCTTTTAGCTCAGCGGTTAGCCTGTCCATTTCTGGCTCTAGCAAATCGGCTGGGCGACAAGTAATGGCTTCAGCGCCATCTAATACGCGGGCTTGTAACTCGGCATTCATAGGTGCTGGGGTCGCGCCGTATTCGCCTTTTAAGATACCTTGGGTTTCTTTAGAGATAGACTTGTAACGCTCGCCAGTCAGTACATTAAGTACCGCTTGGGTGCCTACAATTTGCGAAGTAGGTGTAACTAGCGGGATGTAACCTAGGTCTTTACGTACACGGGGAATCTCGTCTAACACTTCAGCAAACTTATCTTCAGCGCCTTGATCTTTTAGCTGGCTTTCCATGTTGGTTAACATGCCGCCGGGTACTTGCGCCGTTAAGATGCGACCATCAACACCGCGCAACGAGCCTTCAAACTGAGCGTACTTCTTGCGCACTTCGCGAAAGTAGATGGCGATTTCTTCTAGTAACACTAAATCTAAGCCGGTATCGCGCTCAGTGCCTTCTAGCATGGCGACTAATGATTCAGTGGGGGTATGACCATAAGTCATAGACATAGAAGAGATGGCAGTATCGATATTGTCTATACCCGCCTCAACACACTTCAATGCCGTAGCGGCTGATAAACCGGTAGTGGCGTGACAGTGCATGTGCACAGGAATATTACAGCTCGCTTTTAACTTGCTCACTAACTCATAACCCACATAAGGCGTTAACAAACCGGCCATGTCTTTAATGGCGATAGAGTCTGCACCCATATCTTCTATGCGCTTACCCTGCTCTACCCACATGTCGATGTTGTGCACGGGGCTCAAGGTATAAGAGATGGTGCCTTGCGCGTGTTTGCCTTGTTTCTTAACCGCTTTCAGTGCTGTTTCGATATTGCGCATGTCGTTCATGGCATCGAATACACGGAACACATCTACACCGTTAACCGCACAGCGCTCGACAAATTTCTCAACTACGTCGTCCGCATAGTGGCGGTAGCCTAAAATGTTTTGGCCGCGAAATAGCATTTGCATAGGCGTGTTAGGCATGGCCTTTTTAAGCTGGCGTATACGATCCCATGGATCTTCGCCTAAGTAGCGTATGCATGCATCAAAGGTTGCGCCGCCCCACGTTTCTAATGACCAGAAACCTACCTGATCCAGCTTTGCAGCGATCGGCAGCATGTCGTCTAAACGCATGCGGGTAGCAAATAAAGATTGGTGTGCGTCACGTAACACGACGTCGGTAATGCCTAGTGGTTTTTTTGTTTCACTCATGGGTAACGAGCCTTTTATAATTTAACTAAAAAAGGGTGAACAGCGCTGCAAATTAACGCGCGCGGTGTTGTTTAATGGCGGCTGTGATAACGGCGACTAACTGACTATCGGCTTGTGTCGCGGTGGTTGTCGGACGTCCAGTAGCAGTAGCAACAACTGGTGGTTCGATCTTAACAAAGCGCTGTATTAACGCAGACATAATGGTAGTTAATACAACTAAAAGCGTTAAAAAAACAAATACAGTGCCCATGCCATAAAGCATTAGCTCTGTACCCTGCTGCATCAATGTCTGTTGCATTGCTTTACCTCGAATTTGCTTACAAGCGCCAGGATCTGCCGGAGCATGTCAGTATGTTAGTTAACGCTGTAGGGTCATCTACAGCCTCACTTAATAGGGGAGCGCTAATTTACCTATAAATACGGCGTTAGGCAACCAAACTACAAAAAGTAAAAAAATTACATTATCGTTAAAATTCAATCGCTTACGCCCATTTCCACTGTCTATTTATCAGCCAAATTGACGTTTACTGGCCTGCACCGCTCTTTTGCAAAAAGCTTATAGATCAATGAGTTAAACCGCCATTGTAGTAAAATTACATAATTATGCCGCACAGACTACATAATCGAGAATAGGCTTTTTATTCTGAGTAAAAAACTTATAATGCGCGCCATTAATGGAATAGATACGCTCAAAAATCAGCCACCCCAGCGACGTGCCCAACCTATGCGAATTATGCTTGCCCCTATGGAGGGCGTTGTCGACCACACTATGCGTGACATGCTAACGCGCATAGGCGGCATCGATCGCTGCGTCACCGAGTTTGTGCGGGTCACCAACCAGCTGCTACCACGCCGCGTATTTTACCGACTGTGCCCGGAATTAAAACAAGGCGGCACTACCCCCAGCGGTGTCCCCGTGTATGTGCAATTACTGGGTGGGCAACCCGAGCCTATGGCCGCCAATGCCCAACGTGCTGCCGAGCTGGGCGCACCGGGTATAGACATCAACTTTGGCTGCCCCGCCAAAACCGTTAACCGCAATGATGGCGGCTCGGTATTACTGCGTGAACCGCAGCGGCTATACGATATTGTTAGCGCCATACGCAACGCCGTGCCCCAGCCCACACCGGTCACCGCCAAAATACGTTTAGGTTTTGATGACCATAGCCTGCTGGCTGATATTACCGACGCCATCTTAGCCGCAGGTGCCAACGAACTCACCATACACGCACGTACCAAGCTGGACGGCTACAAGCCCCCCGCCTATTGGCAGCATATACACGCTATCCAAGCCAAGGCCAAGATACCGGTGATCGCCAACGGTGAAATATGGACGCCACAGGATTACCAACAGTGCTTAGCCGAAAGCGGCTGCCAAGATGTAATGCTGGGCCGCGGTCTATTAACCCGCCCCGACTTGGCTAGGCAAATACAGACCTTTAATAAAGGCGAAACTGTAACTAGCATGTGCTGGAGTGACATCGCCCAGCACTTGGCGCAGTTCAGCCTAGTCACAGAAGAAATGTACGAAGCCAAATATGTAGGCAGCCGAGTGAAACAATGGCTGAGCTATTTGCGCCAAGCTCACCCCATGGGCCAGCAATTATTTGAACAGGTCAAACGCATGCGCTGCCCGCAAGAAATTTATCAGACTATAGAGCAGCATAGAGAGGATTATTTGCTGACTAAGCGCTAGGGCTTGGAGCAAAGGCTTGATGCCTGTGCCTAGCAGCTGCCTTACTCCCGGCCAGTGCTGCTCACATAGATACTCTACTTTTCTTGCAACTTGTAGCTTGCCTCTTGTAGCTTAAATGTTTTCTCACTTCGCCATCACATCCAAATACAATATCACCGACATCGTCACCAGTATCACCGCCGTTAATACCCAGCGGGTACGCTGGCAACGTTTACAGGGCTTTTTCTTCGCCACAAGCACTCACCTCTTAAATCATATCATCACAGTTAATGGCAAGACGCTAACGGCTTAACCAGTAGCACTTCGCTTTTTGCCACAACCAAATAGGTATACCTTCATACAGCATTAGGCCAGTGATAATCAGGCCCGCCCCCATCAGCGTTATCGCCGATAACTCTTCACCGGCAATACTCATGCCCAGCCACAGCGCTAGCATAGGGGTAATCACCGGTATGATAGCGATTAGGCTCATAGGCAACTTGCCCAGTATGCTAAAAAAGGCAAAGAAACCCACCAGCGAACCAATAAAGGCCAAGTACGTAATACTGATCGCGCTGGTGCTACTGAACACTAGCTGATAATCATCAACTAATAACCACCAGCAGATAAACATGCCCGGCAGCGAAAACAATAAAGCCCCCACGGTTTGCTCAAAAGCCGGTACCGCTTTGCTTGCGTTATATTTTTTTAAATACACGCTACTCCAAGAGTAAATCGTGGTGGCCAACACCGTGAGCAGCACGCCATAAATAGCGTGTTCACTGAGATTTAATTGATTGTAAGAAATTAACACCAAGCCGGCCAAGGCAATGAGCTGCGCCACGACCCTGCGCCATGTTAAAAAATGCTCATCTAATATATAGGCGGCAAACACCGCAGACACCAAGGGCATTAAACCAAATAGCACCGAAATCAAACCCGAAGAAATAAACTGCGCGGCGTAATAAACCAACGGCATAGAGGGAAACAGGGTTAACGAGGCCAGGGCATAGGATTTAGCATTGCCCAGCTGCAAACGACCAGCCTTACGCCACAGCAGTGTAATCAATAACCCGCCCACACAAGCCAGCAACATACGCAGGCTTACTGCGGCGATGGGCGCTAGGCTATCGTTGCTCAACTTAATCGCCAAGGGCGTTGTTGACCAAATCAATATCACAGCAATATAGGCAGCAATAACAGCCATAGTAACCTCTACATCCTTGCCGTAGCATCAGCCTGCGGATGCTTGTTTGCGAGTATTAAAAACAAAAAAGCCGCAGGTTTCAGGCTGCGGCTATAGTAAACAATCTAAAAAAGACCTTAACTCAACCGCGCCCAATCCTAATCACCGCCACTGGATGACCCACCATAACCGGCAGCAACGGTAGCCGGCAATAATAGCCAGTAACAGACAACGCCAACATCGAGGCAATATTCATGTATATATCCGAGGGTGATAGTAGGGTGACTGCACAAAGGTATAACTTTAAATGACAGCCATTAGCGGCGTGGTAAAGATAAAACTATCGATAGCACTAAAATAATAGCACCAGTGTAATTTACCACCTTTAATATGCAAGCCTTATTTAGCAGCCAAACTATCCCCCACAGCTAAGGGTAAGCTGGGTTGGAGGGCACTCACCCCATAGCCTTCGCAGCAGTGCTAAGGCATAATGCCAACTAGCCAAAAACACTAATGATAAAGCGACAGGGTTAAGTACAGCGACTATGTATCACCGCTATTTTGGATTAACAGAACCGCCCTTCTCCATAGCCGTAGACCCGCGCTATTTATTTATGAGCGCCAGGCACCGCGACGCACTCGCTCACCTGCTTTATGGGGTAGGCGCTGGCGGCGGTTTTATTTTATTAACCGGCCCGGTGGGCACAGGCAAAACCACCATTACCCGCAGCCTGTTAGCACAACTACCCGTCAATACCGACTTAGCATTAGTGCTTAACCCCTCGCTTAACAGCCTAGAGCTACTAGCCACTATTTGTGATGAGCTAGCCATCGCTTACGATAAAGACGAACTGCAAGGTAAAATCCTTACCGATAAAATACACCGCTACTTAGTCGACAATTTTTCGCAGGGCCGCAACACGGTTTTGCTCATAGACGAAGCCCAGCATTTGCACTTTGATACCTTGGAGCAAATACGCCTGCTCACCAATTTAGAAACCAACACCAAAAAACTGTTACAAATTATTTTAGTGGGCCAACCTGAGCTGCGCACACTGTTACAAAAACCCGAACTCAGCCAACTAGCACAACGCATTACCGCACGTTTTCAACTCAGCACACTTAACTTGGCCGAAACCCAATCCTATATACGCCACCGCCTGCATATCGCCGGCCTGCCGGGCAACCAAAACCTGTTCCCTACCCGTATAGTTAAACAAATATATCTAGCCAGTCGCGGCACCCCGCGTATTATTAATGTGCTCTGCGACAGAATGCTATTAGGCTGTTACGGCAAAAACAAAACCATTATCGATAAAGCTATAGCCCAACAAGCTATCAATGAAGTCAATGACGAAGAGCAAAACACCACACCAACTTACCGCCACTGGCCTAGCATTAGCAAAGCCTTAGCCGCCACTGCGCTGATTATTATGGCTATTTTAGCGGCACCCAAACTGCAGCAATTTATTAGCAGCCCTGCCCAACCAGTACCAATAAGCATCCCTGTTGCTAGCGTCACCGCGCAAGAGCAAGAGCAAGTGCAATCCAACCCCCGTACTAGCAACTGGCATCCACAGGAAGACGCCGCCATCACACAATTAGCCTCGTATATGGGAATGGCTGGTGAGTGCGGCACCGCCTTTCGCTGCGAAACATTAACCGAGAACAACTGGGCTGCCCTAGCGCAATACCAACGGCCAGTGATGCTAGAACTTAGCGATGGCCAACAACGTTACTATGGCAACCTCATAGGTCTGGCCCAGCAACACGCCGAACTGTTAACCGTAGAGGGCAGCAAAACACTGGCGCTAACTGAATTAGCCTTTTTGTGGACCGGCAATTTTACCCTACTATGGCAGGCCCCAGAAAATTACGATGGCCCCATAGGGCTAGGGGATGAAGGTGCCCTAGTACAATGGTTAGGCCAGCAGTTTGCCCAGTTAGATCAGCAAAGCCAGCCTCTTAGTGAGCACACATTTAACTCCGCCTTATTCCAGCGGGTAAAGCTGTTTCAGCAAGCACAGGGCTTAACCGCTGATGGCGTAGTGGGTTTAAAAACCCTGCTCAAATTAGAGCAACAATTGCAGCCTACAACCGTTTTGAAGGGGGGCAACTAATGTCGCTAATTTTAGAAGCCTTAAACCGCGCCGACCGTGATAGAAGTGCCGCAGACCACAGCCCCAGCCTGCAAGCTGCACCTATTAATATAGAGCTCGCAAGCAGCGGCCCTAATATTGGTTTGTTCGCCGTTATAGGTTTAGCCATAGTGCTTTTAGGCGGCGGGTATTTTTATACTAACGCCAACAGCCCAAGCAATAACAATAGCTATGCTGAACAGGCCGCTACGACTATTGCTCCCATAACCGTACCCAGCATAGTAGCCCCTGTAATAAAAGCCCCGGCCATAACAGCCCCGATAGCCACTACAACTATAACTACAACTAAGAAAAACACAGCAAAAGAAATTATCATCGAAGCCAAACCGCCCATTAAAAACGACAATCCTGACGTAGCCAAGTTGTATCAACAACACAGTAGCAGCAAGCCTGTCGATGCGAGTGACAATACCGCCAGCCTAAAAACCAAGCTGGCAACAAGCAAGCAGTCCACCCTGCCACCCTTTTTGTCTTCCCTGCCAGTCACAGTGCAGAAACATATACCCACGTTAAATTACGACCAGCATATTTTTTTAGAAAGTGGTGAAAGTTTTGTCGAAATAAACGATAAAATATTTAAGGAGGGCGCGGCGATTACTAGCGAGTTAAGCCTAGAAAGCATACAAGAACGCTTTATTATTTTGCGCTACCAACAAACGCACTTTCGCTTAAGCGCGTTAAACAGCTGGGTTAATTTTCAGTAGTAGAGTCAATTTAATCTATTAAAAGCTCGGCCATATAAATAGAGGTCTTACCCTCATGGCTAGAGTAATAGCTGCACCACACTTTACCTTCATGCTCGACTAAACCGGCATAGCTACTATCCCCCTTCGAGGGCAGCGTTATTAATTCCTTAACCTTGCCCGCCTCTACATCCAAAGAACATAAGCTAGTTCTTTCGGGCTTTAATAAACGCACTGCCAGTAACAGCTGTTGATTCAATAACAGTAACGCCACCGGGCCACCGGTGTATATACCTAAGTCGCGCCACTGCCACTGTGTATAGGGCGCAACACTACGGCCT
This sequence comes from Dasania marina DSM 21967, assembly GCF_000373485.1. Taxonomy (NCBI): domain Bacteria; kingdom Pseudomonadati; phylum Pseudomonadota; class Gammaproteobacteria; order Cellvibrionales; family Spongiibacteraceae; genus Dasania; species Dasania marina. The sequence continues at coordinate 129,841 of NZ_KB891589.1, read as the reverse complement.
AATTGCGCGCTAGCACTATCGGCATCACGCCTTAGCAAACAACACAGCTCACCATTGGGCAGGCTAAATAAATCATGTTCGTTGGGGTAACCCAAACCATTTTGTGCCTTGCTAAACAAAGGGTCGACATAGGGGCTGTAACTATAATCAGCATTCATTTTATACAGTGTGGTACTTTCAGCGCTGGGCTTGTATGAGACGCCATAACCCACACCATCAATGAAACGGGTACGCCATATCCAATCGTGCTCTCTACCTACAGCTTGCGGTGTTGACCACTGCTGGCCGTCTTTAGAGTGATAAAGATAGCTTTGTAAATCCACCTTATCGTCACAGCTGCGATCAGCCCCTACAGTGGTAATCAGCAATTGCTGCGCGGGCGTTGCTACAATTTTGGGGTCTCGTAAATCTATAGATGCCATGGTTAATTCTGCTGCACACAGCCAATCAACTCCATTGCTGCTTTTTAATACGACTATGCGACCATCATTAGATACGTGGGCCTGCCCTTCGCGGAACACCAACCAAAAGCAATTTTTAAAATAACAAAGATCGGTAAAAGCATTATGCTCACCTCTATCCCATACTTTTTTTACCGACACCAACGCTAACATAGCCCTATATCCTAACTAACATTTTATAAATGTAGACTACGCATTACTGACACTGTGGTCGGACTCGGTAGCACCCTGCTGCTTCATATCTTTGCGCCAATCGGCCATATTCATTTCTATAGCAATAAAACCCGCAATCCAAACAAATTCATCCCACGCGTACATATAATGCCCCAGATAAATCCAGTGGCCTATAGCCACCCACAAAACCGTATAAAAAAGTATAGAAGCGGTATTTAGCACGCGCAGTCGTTTGCCACTGGATATGCCTTTATTCTGTAAACCCACCACCAACTCTATAACCAGCATAACCCCTATCCAACTAAGTGACTCAAACAAATCCAGCCACGACATATATTGCGCCAAGGCCAAACCGGGTTTATCGGTGATAGACTTTCTATCGCCTAATTGATAGAGCTCTGTACCTATTAATAAGTTATTACAATTATCGCTGTTTATTTCTACATACTGTTCGTTATATACATAGGCAATATCTTTATCCGCCCGCTCGCATAAATGCATAGCTTGTAAGGGTTGCTCGTCAGCCAACTCAATTACCGCTGCAGCATTAACGTAAATAGTGTGCGCCAAAAACAAATAACACACGGCGCGCACAATATTCATCGCTCTCACCCTAGCCGGGGTAAACGCATGGTCGCTTAAAACATAAGTTTCTAGTTCAAAAATAATTAACAAAACAAACCAGGCAGTTTCATCTATGCTGGTTTTAAAACTTGCCGCCCAGTCTAATAACCCAGAGCTAGCCGACAGCGTATGTTGTGCCACCTGCCATTCACCAACAATGTAAAGGCCATAATTAATGACCAATAAACTGTACACTAGTAACTTGATCAACTGGTGACCGCTTAAAGGTATAATGACCAGGCGTTTATTATTAGGGGTACTCATACGCGTTTGGGGCCCGTATTTAATAAATGTATATTCATATTGTTGATTGTTATACCTGCATCATAGGGCAAGCCCCGGTGATAGCCAACAGCTGAACCGCCAAGCCCAAGCCAGAATCACGTTGTTTCCATAAAATTGTTTCCATAAAACAGCTAAGCCCTTAGCAGTAGCCGTGAGTTGGACTACACTAAATAGCCTCCTCCCTAAACTGACTGTGCAGTATCATGACCGACCAACAAGCCCTTGCCATTTTTAGACGTTACACCTTATTAAGCACCCTAGATGACGGGCTATTTACCCGCCTCTGTAAGTCTATCAGCATCTGTGAGGCGGCCAAGGGTGATACCCTGTTTAGCCAGCACAGCAATGATACCTTAGACTTTTTTTTGGTTAGCGGCAGCGTCACTCTGAGTAACAACACCCAAGCCAGTAAAGTGATAGAGGCTGGCCTGCCCAACTCCAACCACCCACTATCGCCTAGCAAACCTAGGCAACACAGCGTTACCGCTAACGGCCCCGTGCAATACTTCACCCTGCCCAGTTCAGTCACCCAGCTATTACATGAAAAAAGAAAACGGCACAGCGACAGCATTACGCAACTAGCCTATGGCAATGATTGCTCCCATGACGCACTGTATAAACATTTTGAGCATGAGCTAAACCGCGGTTATTTTGTAATACCCAGTTTTCCAGAAACAGCACTAAGCATACGTAACGCCATAGACAACCCCGACTGCGACATTAATCAAGTGGTTAACCTAGCCCACAGCGACCCGGGCATTAGCGCCAAACTGATCAAAACCGCCAACAGCGTTTTATATCAGGGCGTAAACCCCTGCGATAATATTAGCAAGGCCGTTATGCGCCTGGGATTAGCTACCACCAAACAATTGGTGACCAGTTTTGCCATACTCAGTTTATTCGAATCTGATTCACCATTATTAAAACAGCAAATGGAATTAGCCCGGCAAAAAAGCATTAGTGTGGCCAGTTACGCCTTTATACTGGCCGAAAAAATCCCCTCGCTACATGGCGAAGAGGCCTTACTGGCCAGCCTATTACATCAAATAGGTAAGATAATTATTTTAAGCTATGCCGAGCACTACCCAGAATTTGATAAGCAACCCTTGCAACTGGCCTTAGCCATTAGCCAATTATCCAGCCATGCCGGCAAACTGGCCTTACAGGCCTGGGGGTTTTCGGAAAGCTTAATTGCGGTGGTGGCAGACTCGAATTAACCCCTACGCAAAAACACAGAGGCTAGCGATTATTGCGATTTAATCATAGCCTGCAAACAATTGGCGTTATGCGGAAGCAATATACCCGATAATGTTGGCAGCATACCCGCGTGGCAAAAAATCCAGCAACAGCTTCCTCAACAAAGCATCGCTGAGTTATTAGGCCTCAGCCAACAACGCCTAGCGGAAGTACGCAGTTTATTTATTTAACGGCTGTTAAGCCTTACAGCAGCTCATCGTCATCTAAGACATAGGAGGGTAATTCAGACTCCATGGGAATCTTAGTGGGTAAGCCTTCATCATCTATGGCGACAAATTTAAAATGGCCGTCGGTCACTTTTTCGCGATTACCAATACGATCACGCCTTACCCAAGCTTCAACATTAACCACCATAGAGGTGTTACCTATATGTATTACCTTGGTATATACCCCTAGCACATCACCCACTTTTACTGGGCTAATAAAACTCATACTATCTAACGCCACCGTTACCACCCGGCTTTGTGCGCGCTGGCCAGCACAAATACCTGCAGCTATATCCATTTGCGACAACACCCAGCCACCAAAAATATCACCGGCCGGGTTGGTATCACTACTCATGGCTAATGTACGCGTTGTTAATCTACCTATAGCTTTTTCAGCCATTATTCACCTCAGTTACTCTGGCTGCGGCTTATGGGCAATTACCCAATCAAGCCACCCACACCTGATCAATAAACAGCCAAAAGCTTTACGCGCCATGAAAAATGCGTCATCTTAACCGAATCAGGGCTTAGCTGCGAAGAATATACATCACCTCCATCTGGTCGTTATTTAAGCAAAACAGCGTATCACTATTTAAAGCCCACAAAAAATCATTATCGGGTAGAATGCCCCACGATTTTCAACCGTTATATAGAGCAACACATGGATTACGAATTTACCCTAGATGAATACGACCGCCCTGTAGCCGAGTTTTCCTCAGGCTTTGAAGCATTAGGCCGCTGGCTTTCAGAAGAAGTGGGTAGTGATGAGCAACAACTACAAGAATTGCTGGATATTATCGAGCAGCTACAACAACAAAGAATTACCAGCCGGCAACTATTCGGCCGCGACGCTCAGCTAACACTCAACCATAACGAGGTGGAAGCCGTGGCCTTGGCGCTGTCAGAAGATGCCGATTACGAGCTGCCGGAAGATACCCAGCTTTATAAGGATGAATCTGAAGCCAGTTGTGGCTTGTTAGATTTTAAAGAAGCGGTATTAGCTTGGCAGAAATATATAGCCGAGTAATAAGCAGTTACCCCCTAGCTACCGGGTCGCAGCCCGGTATGGCACACAGTCAATTTACCGGGCAGTAATGGACCCTGCATCTATAGCTTAAAAAATAACTATTAGCCCTAGTGTGATTTTATCCACGCCTGCAATCCCTAGCACAACCCCCGCCAGCTATTAACCCTCAAACAGCCACACATTTCTCCCCCGCTAACCTAAGCAGCCTAGCGACCATTACGTCAGCAGTATATTACTCGCATCAAGTATTCACCGGCACTGCCACTTACAGCAAAGTTCAACTACGCTGTAACTAATAAGAACCCAGTAACGCAGCCCCACACGCATAGGTACAGCCGTGAAATTATCCGCCGAGCAGTTACGCAGCCAAGTTTCAGAACAGGACTTAGGCTTTCAATCTACCCGCGAACTTAGCCATTACAGCGGCATACTTGGCCAAGCTCGCGTCACTAAAGCGCTAGACTTTGGCCTTGCCATCGGCCAGCCCGGTTACAATATTTATATAGCTGGTGAAGCTGGAGCCAGCCGCTTTCGCTATGCATTGGATTATTTACAGCCTTTAGTAGGGCAACAACAAACCCCGCCCGACTGGCTGTATGTTAATAATTTTGATAATCCCTATACGCCCAGAATTATTAAAATGCCGCCCGGTCAAGGCAGCCAGTTACACAAAGATATAGACAAATTAATTGATGCACTGATAGACACCTTCCCTGCCACCTTCGATAACCCCAGCTATCAACAAAGAAAGTCGACCATACAAAATCGTTTTGACCAAATCTACGACGATGCTATTGCCAGCGTGCAAAGCGCCGCAAGCCAACAGCAAATTGCCATGTTTAACGAAGAAGGCAGCGTCACCTTTACTCCCATCATAGACGGCAAAGTGATTGATGAATCGCAATTTGCCAGCCTCAACCAAGAGCAACTCAATGAGTTTCGCCAGCATGTTAATCAGTTTGAAGAGCTACTTAATGATGCCTTACTGGAATTACCGCAATGGCAGCGTGACTTCAATGACCAACAGCGGCAGCTCAGAGAGTCCACTATAGAGCAAGCCTTAAAACCCATATTGCAACCCCTGCGCCAGAGCTACCAAGGCAACACCGCCATCAGTTTATTTTTAGCGCAAATCAGCAAGCACCTACCCAGAGTTATTGAAGAAAACTTTAGTGATCATAATAAAACCGAGGCAGTAATAGCATCCAAACAACGCAAACTGTTAGAAAGTTATTACACCCCTAACCTACTCACTTCCGCTATTAAAGATGGCGCTCCCATCGTGTTGGAATCAAATCCCAGCTATCAAAACCTGTTTGGTAGAGTGAGTTACGGCAGCGAAGAGAGCGGCGGTGCCTACCAGCAAATTACCCCCGGCGCATTGCACCGGGCCAACGGCGGCTACTTAATTCTTGATGCTGAAAAACTATTAATCGGTGAGGGTACCTGGCCAGCACTTAAGCGCATGTTGCGCGATGGCTGCATACATTTAGAGCCACCACCGGGTGATATTCAACTCAGCGGTGTAACACCACTACACCCAGAACCGGTACCCTTGCACGTCAAAGTTATCTTGATTGGCTCTAGAAGTATTTACTATAACCTCGACCAACTAGACCGTGATTTTAATGATTTATTTCGTGTGCTGGTTGATTTTGATGACTACATAGAAAGCAATCCACAATCACTAAAGCAGTTTGCCGAATTACTGCATACCCGTAGCAGCGAAGCTAATATAGCCGAACTTTCTGCGGCGGCAGTAGCACGCTTAGCTGAGCATGCGCACCGCTTGGCAGAGCATCAACAACGCCTAAGCGCACGTATAGATGCCATACTGGAAGTAGCCGTAGAGGCCGACTTTGAACGCCTAAGCAGTGGCCAAGATATAATTGACGGCCAACATATACAGCTGGCCATAGCGGCCCGCTGGTATCGAAATGCCCGGCTGCGCGATCAATTACTCAACCAAATTTTAGACGGCACGGTAGTGATTAGCAGCGATGGCAGCACTGCGGGACAAATCAATGGTCTCTCACTATTACAAGTCGGTGAAATGACGTTTGGCTGCCCCACTCGCATTACCGCCAGCGTTAACCCCGGCCACCGTGGTGTTATCGATATAGAACGGGAAGCAGAACTGGGACAATCGGTACACTCTAAAGGCGTGATGATTTTAACCGGGTATTTAAGTAGCTTTTATACTCAAAAAATCCCCTTAGCCATTTCTGCGCATATTGCTATGGAACAATCCTATGGCTACATCGATGGTGATAGCGCCTCACTAGGCGAACTCTGTGCCCTGCTCTCGGCCTTAGTTAATCAACCGCTACGGCAAGACTTGGCCATAACCGGCTCCACCAATCAACGCGGTGAAGTGCAAGCCATAGGTGGCGTAAACGAAAAAATAGAATCTTTTTTTGATGTCTGTGCCGCCCGCGGTCTTACCGGTAATCAAGGCGTAATATTACCAGCCAGTAATAAAAACAATTTAATGCTAGAACAACGCGTAGTAGACGCCGTGGCACAGGGGCAATTTTCCATCTATACCGTCAGCACCGTTAATGAGGCGCTGGCACTCTTGATTAAAAAAGACCCCGGTAAAATAAACCAACGCGGCAACTTCCCCAAAGGCACCTTCAACGACCGTGTGGTTAAACAGCTGGAATACTTTGCCCGCATAACGCGTTCAATAAGCCCCAGTAAAACCAAGAGCTTATAAAAAACGACTACCGTACTCATAAAGGAAGTATCAGTATGCTGATCAAAATAAACCATCAACTTCCGTAACAACAACTGTGCGACGCCTTAACCTTGATAAACGGAAGCTGAGCTACAATAGAAACTTTAAAAATATTGATTGCGCTATAGTTGGCAAGCCTATAGCAGCAATCAATATTACGCCTTTAGAGCTAGCACTTGTTTAGCTGCACGCTCCCCCTCATGGCAGGCATTAGTCCATAGTTGCTCACCGGTTAACTCTGAATGGGCAAAGCGTATGCGGCCATAACCTTCCCTAACAACATCCCTAGGTGCGGGCTGGCCATTTTCACCAAAAAAGAAACCGGGCTGCGGGGCCACATAGGCATGCCCCCAACGGTTGGTCACTATGCCAGCAATATCTCGCTTGGCATCAAAGCCATAGTCAGCAAACATCTCTGTCATTTGCTTTCTTATTCTATATTCTATATCCCTATAGCTCATGGCAAATAAGGAGGCTCTACCTATAGCCCCTTGCGCCTTAAGCGGTAAACCCTTATCCGAAACATCATCGGTAAACGCATTGTAAAACGTTAATGTTGTCGGCAAGTTAGGGTCCAAAGGCATATGCTTGCCCTCTATGCTCATAGGTGCACGTATATTGGTAAACCAGCCAAAACCTTCAAACCAGCGTGCAGCTGTAATACCCAACTTTTCCATAAAGCGCCAATTGTGTAGAGCAACGTTAATCACCAACATAGGTGCATGATTAAACTCGCCCATTGCTGTCGATAAGGCTGGCGGTGAATCACGCAAAATATATTTATTAACCCACTGGCCGCTGGCCATAACTACCGATTTCGCCTTAACCCGTTTAGGGGTGTGGCTGGCATTATCGATATACGTCACATTGACACTTTTGGCCGAGGCAACATCCCCTTCGTGCTCAACAGCCACCACCGTGGAATTTACCCGTATACGTAAATCTTGCCCTTTTTTATCCAACGTATCCCAGTTGATATCGCCATAGACAATATCATTAAGATTGTATTTTCCGGTGATAGATTCAGGGATCATCTTCTTAACAAAATGGCGTGCAATAGCAGCGTTACCGCCGGGAAAACTAACCAAGTTGAGATCAAAGTCATCAAAAGGGTTGGAATGGCCATTAGCTCGCGGAACATCCTTAACCCCTGGCATACCGAAAGAAAGCGCGCCAAAAGCAGAGATAACATCCGTGCCTAAGCCCGGGCCATGCGCAGCCATCATAGGGTTGAGGTAATTGAATACATGCGGGTGAGTGATACCCACTTCGTTTTTCAAAAAATCTTTATAGGTCATAGAGTCCAGCCACGTTTCCCAATCATCACGCTTTTTGCCGCCAGCAAAATTTTCTAGCTTGATTAACTGTTCTTTGGCTTCTTGATCTATAGGCGCATCTTTGAAGTTAGTGCCCCAGGGGTCTAAGGCCCACACACCTTTACCGTTTTTATCTTTATAGTAATAACCTAAAGTTGCGGTTTCTTTAAATAACTGCATGGCATCGTAGTTATCCTCGCTAAACTTTAGCTCTTTATTTGTGCCCTCGGCCTTATAAATAAACTTAAACGCTTCAGGGCTATCTTTTCCGGGCAGGCCTAATTCATGCCATACCGGATGATAGAAAAACCCCGCTTTTTCAGCTTCTTCTGGCGGCCAAAGTGTACCGTTAGAACCCTGTGGTGCATGCAAACGATAGCCATCAACCTCAAATTCATTTTGCTTGCCCTCACCACCAAATATAGGGTGATTTTCTATAATAAGAACCTTACCCCCTTTCTCTTTTAAAAACGTATAGGCTGTCATCAGGCCCGCAAAGCCACCACCCACAACAACTAAATCATACTCTTCGCCAGAGTCAGTATGTGCTGAGGGTAACGTCTTCCATTTGCCATCACGAATAGAATGCGCACCGTTGACGACTTCATGGGTATTACCGTTAGAGCGAGCATAGTCTCCCACCCCGCCTGGTCCGGTCCAATCATGTGTTAAGCCTTGAGCTTTAGCTGAGTTTGCAACAAATGGTGCAGCCCCCGCTAACAGCCCTAAGCCAGCGCCCTTCAATACCCCGGAGGAAAAATCTCTACGAGTAATGTTTTCACCCATACCCAATTTTTTTTCGTCATCAGCGCGCATTTTATCACCTCATACTAACGTTAGCGTTTTAAGATACCCGTAAACATCGTCTGGCTTAGAACTTACCGGGGATATACATATCAGTAATACAAAACCATTCACCGTTAAATTTTTCCCATACAAACAGCAGCTTTAAATCAAACTCCGTGCCGTCCATTAAGTTCACATGAAAGGTTGTATAGTCATAGCCTACATTGCCTTTTTCAGCCAAGTAGGTGTACTTAGAGTCTATCTTTACTGACTTAGCGCCGGGCACTAATTCTTCATACATCTTGACGACTTCATCATGGCCATTAACAACGGCATTTTCTTCCACTAATAATGCATGTTTAGCGTAAAAACCATTAACCAAACCCATCACATCATTGTCACGGAAGGCTCGCTCTTTTAAGTCATACTTAACTCTTATCTGCTCTTTAAATTCTTCTAAAGCATTATTACTAGATCCAGCATTAACGCTGGAAGTACACAGCAGCAGCACACAAAGTGCAACCATATGACGTACCCCTACGACCCACTTACTAGCACTCAACATTACTCATACCCTCGAATTTTTTAATATGACCGTCATTTGACGGAAAAACAATTTATACTACTCTACGTAAATGCTGTCAAGCGTGTCGACTTCACTATTTAAAACCAGCAGGCGTGTTTCATTTATGGGATACTTGCTACTATAAGCTAGAAATTTACTGCAATTACAACGACTTAATCGATACTATGAAAACATCTATCACAACTAAAAAGCCTGACACCCCGAAATCACAAGAAAAGAAAACAGCCATTTTAGAGGCCACTAGGGTGATGCTGGCTGAAGAGGGCTATGCTGAACTATCTCTAAGAAAAGTGGCCTCAAAGGTGGGCATACACCTCAAAACGCTGCAATACTACTACCCCACCAAAGAGGGACTACTGCAATCCGTTTTGGAATATGCCGATTCTTTATATGTTAGAACCTACGAAGAACTTAGGCCTAAAACCTACAACCCAGAAGTTCATTTTGACCGCTACGTAAATTACTTAATCAATACCGAAAAAGATCAAACAACCGCTGGCTTTTTTTATCAGCTCTGGGACAGAGCCCATAGAGATGAGCATGCCAAGAAAATTATGCACGAGATGTATGATAAACATACGGATCACCTAGCAGAATTAATGGCGCCTCTAAACGAGAACCTAGACAAAAAAACCCTAAAACAGCGCGCCGTCATTTTAGCGGCACTCATAGATGGCATGATGTTATTTATCGGTTACGGAAAGCAAAGGCCAAAAAATATCGGCAACATAGAAAAAGAAGTGTTAAAGCTGGCCAAAAAGCTGGCAAGCTCTGAAGACTTTCTTGATGAGTAATAGCCCATAACAGCGTTTATATTTAATGAGAATTACAGAGCTATACGCTAGAACCCATGATCAATTCAACAAAAAATCGTTAAAGCACCCGTCATCCAGAGCGCCTAGTAGGCAGCGGTACTGACTGAGCTCAGAGAGTAGGTTAGTCATACCCAAACTTGCTAAATACTCAGACGAGATACAGAAGTAGTTTGTGCGCAAGACTAATTTTCAGCCATCCCTGTAGAATCGCTTAAGCTCTCTATCCCTATTGCACTTGCCCCCACCAATCCTAGCTAACAGCAGCCATGCAGCGCACCGTCGTCACAACATGCTATTTACCTAACCTAGAAACACCTCCAGCACTAAGCTCATAACACGACGAAACAATAAACATCCGCTCAGTGAATTATTACTACACAGTAAAAGTGAATTGCATTATCACCATATTATCCCCCTAGAGGAATTGTAATAGTATTCCCTTCATTAGAGGCTGATGTACACTTCATCTCTAAAGCATCTAGCCGCTCAACAGTAAGGATGTATGTGCCTAATCAGTTTATCAAATAAAAAGCCACTATAACTTAAGGCCCAAGTCAGCCACCATCCGTAGCAAAAGCGGTCTTAATACTGTTTAGATAAACCAATCTTTAGTTAAAGTTATAGCCAGAATGTTTGCATATCGACATCTTCACCCATCAGGCGACAACCTTAAAAGCATAATACAAAATCTCTAGCTTATTTGCTGTAGAGACTACTCAACGAATACTTAGCAGGTGATGACACAGTAAAGGCCGCAGGCTAAATAGTGAATTTTAATCAATAGACCTTATTGGATAATATAATCTGCTATTCATAGCCTCCTGCTTTAACCGTGAAATCTAAGTATATTTTAAAAATACACACTTATATAAAAGGAACGTTTTATGTCTCATAAATATTCAGGTGGCTGTGATCATATACACACTCACTCAAGTAACGACCCTATAGACAATCACACTTGTCACTGCTCTGTATGTAAAGGTGTTACCGGGCAAGACACAACCCATGTTGTATTTTTTAACCACAATGATTTAGTGGTAGATGATGTCAGCAAGCTTAACCGCCAGCCGTTTAACGCTAGCAACCCTAACGGGCCATTAGAGTTATGCACTTGCGCTGAATGTGGCACACCTATCATGCTAGACGATAAAGAAAGTCGTATTCGTGTTATTGTTCCCAATCTAATGGGTTATAGCACTGACGACTTACCCGCCACATACCACGCATTTTTTGACCCTGCGTCAGGCGTTACCAAACCAAGCGACGGCCGCCCCGTTTTTGAAGGCTTGCGCCCTGAGTTTGTTTGGCCAACACCCGCGTAAAGTTTAATCTTTACATTGCAGCATAGTTTCGTTTAATACGGGCTATGCTGCATTCTAACTCTTCTGTTTGCCACGCCCTTGCTGTAACACAGCCTCAGATATTCCAAATACTTCCTCTTCAGCAGTAGAAACATCAGCGGATTTATTTTCGTTTATTATGTTAACTACCTATACGTCATTGAATACTTACGAAACGCCTAGCCTTCATGTTTTTTTGACCTTAACAATAATAAAAAACCTACGCGATGTGCTTGGCTAAGTAATCTACCAGCAAGCGTATTTTTAATGACAACTGGCGATTGTGAGGGTAAACCGCCCATATCCATTCATCGGGCTCTCTATAATTGTCTAATAGGGAGATTAAGCCACCACTGCTTAAATGATCCTGCACTAAATAATCAGGTAATTGCACGATACCCAAGCCTTTTAGCGCAGCATCAACCAAACCAATACCACCGTTATAACGAAAGCGCGGCACAAATCGCATTGTTTTTTCTTTGCCGGCCTCTCTAAAGCGCCAATAATCTGAAGTCCCTAGCAGGCAGCTGTGCTGGCTGAGTTCAGAGAGTGAGTTAGGCATGCCATAACTTGCCAAATACGCAGGTGAGGCGCAGAGGTAGTTTGTGCGCTTGCCTAGTTTTTTAGCCATCATAGTCGAGTCGCTTAAGTTCCCTATGCGTATGGCTAAGTCATAGCCCTCTTCAACTAAATCCACACGCTGATTACTGAGATTGGTAGAAATATCAACTTCTGTATATTCCACCATAAAGTCATTAAGCAAGGGCAGTATTTGCTGCTCGCCATAGCTCACAGGGGCAGTGAGTTTAATTTTACCCTGAGGCTTAGATTGTAAATTAGTCACCGCCCGCACTGCGGTATCCAAACCGTCTAACACGCTGCGGCAGTGCTGATAAAACACCCGCCCTTCTTCAGTTAGCGACACCTTGCGGGTAGTGCGGTAAAACAATTTGATATTGAGCCGCTGCTCTAAAGCGCTAACCTGCCGGCTTACCTGGGCCGTAGAAACCCCTAACTTTTGGGATGCCTGAGTGAAGCTCTCACTTTCTGCCACAGACACAAACTCACTAACGCCTTCCCATATCATAACTATTGCTCATTAGTACAAGTGGATTGATATATAAACCAATTATTACCTACTGGCAATGAATGTTTTACTGGAGCCAGCCCCGCCCTGCCAGCCCTAGCGACCAACCGGCATGCGGCTTACTCTCGCTGCAGCACACTATGCGCCTACTCCCTAGGCTACACGGACACTAGCTCATAGTACGGCGAAGCGAAAAGAGTCAGATCAGACAATTATTACCATATAGTAAAAGTGAATTGTATTTTTACCCTATTATCCCATTAAGAGGATTGTAATAGACTTTCTGCCACTAGAGGTCCCTTCTGCATTTCAGCCTCTACACCACCTAACCCGGTAACAGTGAGAAAGAATATGTCTGATCAATTTATCAAATCAAAAGCCGCCATAGCCTGGGGCCCTGGCCAGCCACTGTCTGTAGAAGAAGTAGACGTGATGCTACCTAGAAAAGGTGAGGTTTTAGTCAAAATTCTCGCCTCTGGTGTTTGCCATACCGACGCCTTTACTCTATCAGGCGACGATCCTGAAGGTATTTTCCCTTGCATCCTAGGCCACGAAGGCGGCGGCATAGTTGAACAAATAGGCGAAGGCGTAACCAGCGTTAAAGTTGGCGACCATGTTATCCCTCTATACACGCCCGAGTGTGGCGAGTGTAAATTTTGCCTATCGGGTAAAACTAACCTTTGCCAAAAAATTCGCGAAACCCAAGGCAAAGGCTTAATGCCCGACGGCACCACCCGCTTTTATAAAGATGGCCAGCCTATCTACCACTACATGGGCTGTTCTACCTTTTCTGAATACACCGTATTACCCGATATTGCACTAGCCAAAGTAAACCCAGAAGCGCCGTTAGAAGAAGTTTGCCTACTAGGCTGTGGCGTTACCACCGGTATGGGCGCGGTAATGAACACCGCTAAAGTTGAGGAAGGCGCAAAAGTTGCCATCTTCGGTTTAGGCGGCATCGGTCTCTCAGCTATTATTGGCGCTACCATGGCCAAAGCCTCGCGCATCATTGCTATCGATATTAACGAAAGCAAATTTGAACTCGCGAAAAAATTAGGCGCCACAGATTGCATCAACCCTAAAGATTACGACCAACCCATACAAGACGTTATTGTTGAATTAACCGATGGCGGCGTAGACTACTCCTTTGAGTGTATAGGCAATGTTAACGTCATGCGTTCCGCTTTAGAGTGCTGCCATAAAGGTTGGGGCGAGTCTGTGATAATTGGTGTGGCTGGTGCTGGCCAAGAAATATCTACCCGTCCATTTCAATTAGTGACAGGTCGAGTCTGGCGCGGTTCAGCTTTTGGTGGCGTTAAAGGCCGCTCAGAATTACCGGGTATTGTTGAGCGTTACTTACAGGGTGAATTTAAGTTAGACGACTTCATCACCCACACCATGCCACTGGAAGAGATTAATACCTCGTTCGAACTATTACATAAAGGCGAAAGCATACGCACCGTTATTCATTTTGATAAGTAATCGTTAATCAGCTGCCTCTTCATGAGGCAGCCATTAAGGCCTTAATATGAGCATAGAAAATTTAACGGTAAATAAAGCATTTGGTGGCTGGCATAAACAATACAGCCACTTATCTACGGTTTTAAACTGCAGCATGCGCTTTGCTATTTACCTACCACCGCAAGCAGCTAACGGTGACAAAGTACCGGTACTATACTGGCTATCTGGCCTGACCTGCAGCGATGAAAACATGATGCAAAAAGCGGGTGCCCAGCGTATAGCCGCAGAACTAGGCATAGCTATCGTCGCCCCCGACACCAGCCCCCGTGGTGACGATGTCGCCAACGACGAGGCTTACGACCTAGGCCAAGGCGCGGGCTTCTACGTTAACGCCACACAGGCGCCGTGGAGTAGCCATTATCAGATGTACGATTACGTGCTTAAGGAATTGCCGGAATTAATCGAAGCTAACTTTCCGGTCACCAACAAACGTGCTATTTCTGGCCACTCTATGGGCGGCCATGGCGCATTGACTATTGCCATGCTAAACCCTGAGCGCTATTGCTCTATGTCCGCATTTAGCCCTATCAACAATCCCATCAACTGCCCTTGGGGGCAAAAAGCCTTTACCGCTTACTTAGGTAAAGACCAAGCCACTTGGCAAAAACATGATGCCAGCGTATTAATGCGCCAGGCAACCGCGTTTATCCCCGCCCTTGTTGACCAAGGTGAAGCAGATGATTTTTTACAGGAACAGTTAAGGCCAGAAACCTTACAAGCCGCAGCACTAGCCAGTAGTTACCCGCTAGAAATACGCATGCAGGAAGGCTACGATCACAGCTACTATTTTATTGCGAGCTTTATTGAAGACCACCTGCGTTTTCATGCAACTTATCTAAACAAATAACGCAATTATTGTTTGTCTATTTGGGCCTGGTTTAAAAAACAGGCCTTGTTTTTTTAGACCTTCGCGCCTTTAACATCCTCAATTAACAAGTGAACTTGCTATGTTCAACGACTGCGCTATTAAGCAGCTTGAATACTTTGCTCGTATCACACATTCAATAACGTCCACCAAAAAAACCAATACAGCCTCCCCCACAACGCCCAAGCATAAGCGCTACAGACTCAACCTAACGTCCTACTAGGGCGCGGCTGATACAGCATCATCACTATAGGCCTACCCTGCTCTCGGTAGCGATAATATATGTCACTCACAGTTTCAGCTTGCTGATCTGGCGCCACCAGAGCAAACCCTAACGAAGCATACAATGACTGCAAGTGCTGATAAGGGAAGGTATAAGTGCGTTGATCAAAATAACCCACCAGCTGGTTTAACAATAACCGTGCAACACCCTGGCCTTGATACGCGGGTGCCACCGCTACACCGGCCAATAGATTAATGGTTTTATAATTTCTGAGGTAAGCGCAGGCAATAATCGCGTTGTGCTCATCTCTCACCACCACACAGGGCTCATGACGTTTAGCTTTGCCACGAAAACCATACTTGCGGTAGAATTTATTCGCCAATGGCGTTTGCACTGCTGTTAAAGTAGCCACAGTTAAGGGCTTAATCGCTTTCATACCACTCAATAAACTCTAAAAAACGTCATTTATGCCTAGAGCCACCTGCCCAAACTGCCAGCGCCCACTAGCCACCTGCTACTGCAGCGCACTGGTTAAGCTTAGCAATAACATTAAAGTGCTGATCATACAGCACCCGCTAGAGGCTACCCATCCCTTTAACACCGGCCGCATGGCCAAGCTATGCCTAAGCAATAGCGAGCTTATTATTGCCGAAACATTATCCAATACTGACTTAAAAAACATGCTTGGCATCCCATCTGCCCTGCTTTACCCCTCGTTGAGCTGGCTACCTGCCACCCCAGAAATTGGTGATAGCGTTAACGAAGATGCCATCACTCCAGCCATACAACAACTGATAGTCATCGATGCTAGCTGGCGTAAATCCAAAAAAATGTTGCACCTACACCCGGCATTACAAAACCTACCTAGAGTCAACCTCAGCGGCGGCTTAGCCTCACAGTATCAAATCAGGAAAACATCTATAAGCAATGGCCTGTCGACCATAGAAAGCATCGCCCAAGCCATGCAGCAACTCGAGCACCATGCTGAGTTTAAGCAAATGCTTATGCCCTTTGAAAAGATGATTGCCTTACAACAAGCGAGCTACCAGAAAACACAAAAAAAGCCTACATGAACCACCACTAAATCATAGGGCTTTGGTTTATCTAAAAATAAGACATATTAAAATATTACAGCTACACTCTATAAACGTAAGCATCCTTAATAATCAAACACCCTAATATGCCTATAAACCCTAAAAATAGAATAGCGAAATATGTTTTTTTCATGTTGTTTATTTTATTAAACACAAACGCTAAGGCAGAAACAATCACCCTAGTAGCTGATGCATGGTGTCCGTTCTCATGCTTGGCAACCAACGAGCGACATGGCATAGGTGTTGATATAGCAAAAGACATTTTTGAAGCTGCTGGCTTTACGGTTATATATAAAACCACCAATTGGCATGACGCCATACAACAAGTCGCCAGCAGTAAGGCCGACGTTTTAATCGCGGCAAGCGGTGTAGACAGTAATTATTTGCTTATCCCAGAAGTTCACTTCTCTTATATGCACTCATGCTTCATTACTTTACATGAGCAATGGCAATACCTTTCAAACGCATCGTTAGATGATGTAACGCTGGGAATAGTCTCTGAATATACTGACGGTTTCAGCCCTTTGCGAAAAAAATCTTTCCAATACAGCGAGAATAGACATTTATTAAAAAAATATTCCAACACCGAATCGCTAGTTAAAGCCTTACACAACAAAGAAGTTGACGTAATTCATGACAATATGGATGTTACTGGCTATTTATCGAAGAAAAACAATCTTACTGAAAACCATTATTTTAGCGGCTGCATTAGGAGCAAACTTTTCTTTGGCCTGTCACCAACCACCAAAGGGAAAAGATTGGAGAAATTAGTTAACAAAGGTTTATTGCAGGCGTTACAGGATGGAACGATAAAACAAACACACCAGCAATACGGCATAACTAACTATTAGCCTTATGCCATGCTCCTCAAAAACAGCTATAGCTAGTTAAGCCCACAATAAAGATAAAATAGCCCCCTAAACATTGCCAAGGCGAATTCTAGCTACTCTCACTAATAATGAAAAAGCGTATAAATTGATGGGGGCTAGCTTATTTACAATGCCTCAATGTAGCACCAAAGCTATGGTTTATTCGCTAGCTCACCATCCGGCCACTTCTTCAGGCGACCAACGCATAAGACGCTTTTTCCGCCCCTGAAGACGGAATAGCTGATCCCTCAGCTTAACTCTGTGTTATTCGATGCCTCTTTCCCCGTGTTGCCTCCATATTGCATCGCAGTAATTGAGCCACTTTGACTTGCCATAAACCCTGGGCAGAAAGGGAACTGGGGGAATACCTAGGGAGCACCTATTACCCAGCAAACACCCGATCAAAATATAATCACCTTTTAACCTCTACAACGATAGACAACGATAAGCCGTTGTGGCCTAATCGCGGGCTTTTTAAAATATAGACAACAGACTCCTCGCACGGCGTGGACATCATTAATATCAAATCGATGTCTAACTAGCTTTAGCCGCACGCATTACAATTGATTACAGTGAGTAACTATGAAAGGTATAGGCATCGATTTTGGTACCTCTAATTCCGCCGTGGCGGTGTTTGATGGCGTCAATGTACGGATGATAGAAGTTGAACTCGGTGCACAGACAGTGCCTACAGCCATTCATCTCGACCGCGATTTTCAAGCACTCACCGGCTCCGTGGCGATAAAGTCCTATGTTGAAGAAAATTCAGATCGCCGCATTGAGATGACCGCTAAGCTTATTGCCGAGGTAGAATCCGAATTTGAGGGTTCAGAAAGCGAAGGGGTAGGCAATCAAAAAGTTTACGGCGCGGTTGAAGATCACGATTTACCTGGCCGTTTATTTTTAGGCATCAAACGGCTATTGGGTAAAGAGAATATCCGCCGACTAATGGTATTTGATCGCCCTTATCGTCTAGTGGCATTAATTACCCCCATTTTATTGTCGTTTCGTAATGCCATAAGCACCGCTGTTGGCCCGGTTGCCAAGGGCATTTACATGGGCCGGCCGGTAGAATTTGAAGGTAGCGACGCCGGTAAAAATGCACTCGCCACCGATAGAATTCAAGAGAGCAGCACTTACGCGCAACTGGGCCAAGTGACTTTTTATCCCGAACCTGTAGCCGCGTGCTTAAGTTTCGTGCAAGAGAATAATATTAAGGATGGCAGTACCGTTTTAACCGTGGACTTTGGTGGCGGCACCCTCGATTTATGCCTAGTGAACTATCAAGACAACCAATTTCAAGTGCTGGGTACCGAGGGTGTTGCTTTAGGCGGTGACTATATCGATCAACTCATTTATAAAAAATTGATCTTCCCCGAATTAGGTAAAGGTGTGCAGTGGTCACGAATGGTGGATGGCATGCTAGTCACCACCCCGTTTCCCTTCGACCAATATGAGAAAGCGTTATTAAACTGGACTATCACCCATACCTTAAATCAAAACCAGTACACGGCAACCATTGCTGAATACCTCGCCCAGAATGATACCGAGCAAGAAAAACTGCTACGTTTACAAGATGTGATACGACACAACTATAGCTACAGTATTTTTCAACAAATCAAAGCCGCCAAAATTGCTCTATCAGACGCAGAAAACACCGTGTTATCTATTCCAGAGCTGCAGTTGGAAATACCGCTTAATCGCCAACAATTTAATGACATTATTGCCGAAGTCATGGATGCTCTACAGCTGTGTATTGATAATCTGTTTAAAAATACTCAGGCCGACGCTAACACCTTAGATTATGTTGTTCGCACTGGCGGCTCATCTCGCATTGCCGCGGTGCTAGCGTTATTAGAAAGTGAATTCCCTAATAAAGTGGTGCAACACAACACCTTTACTAGTGTTGCCAGCGGCTTAGCCATAGCTAGTTATTATGCCTATGAATGTAAGCTTTGATCGCTAAGGGAATATATAGGGTTTGGCCCCATATATTCCCTTCGTTTATTTCTAGCCTTCATCTTTAAACACAAACAGCTTATATCTAATCGAACTGCGCCCACTGATTAAAACGAATCATCTCTCTAAGTTCTTCTATATATGCCTCTCCCCGCTCGGAGTATCCCACTAAGCCGCCAGCCATAGCTGCCCCAGACAAGGATTGTTGATTACTACGCAGCTCATTTCGAATAGCTCTAAGCTGTGTGTATGCGTAGTGACGGTTGAGATTCAACATATAAGATTTAACCGAATCTACCGACGAATCAAAGTCTGCCACTTCATGGCTAGCGCCGGCATTACGGCTGTTAGGCACAACACCACAGCCCTTCTCAAAACACCAGTGGCCAAAGAAATTATTAGCAACACGTGCAAAACGGGAGGTACCCCAAGAACTTTCATTAGCCGCCTGTGCTAGTGACAATGACACAGGTATAGCACCTACCTTTATAAGCAACTCGTCCCAATGCGCTGCCTTAGTGCCATCATAGTCCTCGACACGATATTTTATAGCTAGATCTTGCACCCACGATTTGTTGCGGCTAGTTTCATCCAACGCCAATAGTTCTTTTCGTAACGCTCGTAGCCGTGTATTTTCCTCAGCGATAATCGGCTGAAAGTGGCCAACAAAGGCATCTTTTCTAGCTTGACCAGCTTCATAAGCGGTGAAGTCTATAGCAGGTGGCGTGAGTATAAAAACTATCACCAAAGCTATTACAGCAATAAGTAAAACAATAATTACACTAATTTTTTTGTTCATATGAATCCGTTTTTTTAACGTAACGTGAAAGACCTGCAAAGTAACACTTTATCTTTTTCATAAAGCATCATGGGTAATTTTTGCTATGTTGACAATATTGCCACAGCCTCTGTTAACGTTTACTTTAATGACTGACTCAGGGTGAGCCTCACCCACCATTACCCTCATCAACTAAGTGGTAGCGATAAACAGGTGATCGATAAAAATCGTCCAAGCGTATCGTTTTTTCGGCCTGCAAGGACGGCAATGCAAAGTTATTGCTGATGAGATACTGGATCGCCGTTTTCTGCCCTGCCAGCTTAACATCAAGTGCCGCCATAGCCGCAGGAAACAAATAGCAAACGATGATTGCGTCAGCTGATAAGTCTACCTTTAAAAAGTCTTGCCTATACACGGTAATATTTTTTAAGCCCAATAACTTACTGGTTAACACCGTCACCAACCATGGCATGATGGATAACTCATAGCCAACAACCTGGCGACCGGGGTATTTAATCGCCAAGCGGATAATCAAACTCCCCCAACCACTACCTAGATCAACTATAGGCGTTTTTTCCACTTCTGTCCCTACCGTTGCAAGCAACTGCATCATCGCCTCACGTGCTTTTCTAGAACTAGGCATAGGCGATATGCCAACCCTAATAGTACTCCAAATAATCGAAGCGCCGATCAAGAAAGTCAGGGCAATTAATGTTAATTCAAAAACGGACAAAAGGAGACTCTTAGTAATAATGAATGGCTAACAGCAAGCGCTGCTTAGAAGGTTATGTGCTAATCATAGCAAAAATAAAGAGCGAGCTAGCCAAAGGAATTAGCATGTAGTAAACCTTACGGTTGATAGCAAAGCGTATGCAATTACCTATACTAAACTTATTTCGCCATAAAAAGGTAGATAAGCATGCATATAGCGCGATTAGCAGGCAAAGTAGCCATCGTCACCGGCGGTGGTACCGGTATAGGAGCAGCTATAGCCCATCGTTTTATTCAGGCGGGTGCCAAAGTCGTTATTACCGGTCGCCGTTTAGAGCCGCTGCAGGTAATTGCCCAGCAAACAGGGTGCGAAGCGATACGCTGCGATGTGGCAGTGATGGCCGACTGCCAAGCCGCTGTTGATAAAACCGTAGCGCTCTATGGCGGCCTAGATATTTTGGTATCAAATGCTGGCGTGCTCTACAGTGGTAGCGTTACCGAGCAGGATATAACGCAGTGGCAGCAAAGCTTCGACATTAATGTTAGTGGCGTGATGCACATGGCTCGCGCGGCCATTCCTGCCATGGCAAAACGACCTGCCAGTGCTATCGTTAATATAGCGTCGGTGGCCGGCATCACTAGCGGCCAAGGCATGTGTAGTTATGTCACCAGCAAAACAGCAGTAATAGGCCTTACTCGCTCACTCGCGCTTGATTGTGGAGCCCATAATATACGCGCCAACACCCTATGCCCTGGTTGGGTTAAAACCCCTATGAGCACAGAGGAAATGGCTGAGCTTGCCCGTATTAAAAATATAACAGCCGATGCAGCGACCGCCGAAACCACACGTCACCTACCACTAAAACGCATGGCCGAACCCGATGAAATAGCCGCCTGCGCTGAGTTTTTAGCCTCGGATGATGCATCCTTTGTCACCGGTACTACCTTGATTGCCGATGGCGGAGGCAGCGCCGTTGATGTAGGCACCTTAGCATTTAACGATTAAACGCTAGCCGCTAAGCCTCCAGCACAGCACCATAATAGCGCTGCAGTTGAACACAGCCCTAAGATGGTGTCGTGCGCACCTTTCTTTTATAACACCTAGTGCATCATGCATTACCCACCTTTCTATACTAGCCGCTAGCCCAGCAATTAGGCGCGTCGAAACCAGCAAACCTTAAAACAATCTATAGCAAGCTAATCAGCTTAGCGCCTTGACTCAGTAGCGTAGAAAGATAATCATGCTTTTTCACTTATCCCATAACCATAAGCCATTATTCATTAACCATAAGCCATTAACCGAGGCGTTATTGCCTAGGTCTCATTACCACGCGATTTTTACTCTATGACTAGCCGCTCTAACTTCCCTAATCAATTCCAGCAACAGAGCCTGGATTTAATCAATAGCCTAATTGAGATAAACGCAGCGGTATTTTTTTTAGTCGACCCCGATCTACAGCACAAGGGTGTGGTTCGCTATAATCTTTCATCCGCCACGGAATCTGATTATCAAAAAAAATTCGCCCACCTAGACCCCCTATCACCCGATAATTTTCATCACAGCACTGATCTAGTAATCACCCTAGACTCACAAATATCCGAACAACAGCTACAGCAAACCGAGTATTACCAACAGTTTATGCTGCCCAATAAGCACCGCTATGTGGCCGACATACTGCTAAGGCAAAGCAATAGAATTATTGCAGTTATTAGCGTTATACGCGCACCTTGTTCAGAAAATTTTACTGCTGCCGAGCTGGCGTTATTAAATAAGCTACAGCCCTTTTTTGAATACGCGCTCAATGCCGTCTACATGCCCAAGCGCGTTGCCGAGCGGCAATCGCTGCAAGAAAAATATCAACTCACCCTACGGGAAGTGGATGTACTGGAACTCATTATTGCCGGCTTTAGTAATAAACTGATTGCCCGTGAGCTCATGGTAGAGCTACCCACCATCAAAACCCATTTGATTCATATTTACCAAAAAACGGCTGTCACTACCCGCGGCGAGCTGCTAGCACGTATCATCTCAGACCTAAAACACAGCCTATAAGCCCCAGCTATCCACCTTTAGATGGATAGCAAAGTAAGCCCCTGCCCCGCTATTATTACTCCTACTATTGATCCGCCACTACACTACACAAAACAGTTACTTAGCTACTGTTATAGATCTAGGGCCACCGCGATATAGCCACTAGGCTTAACTGAACGCGCTAAACACAAGCAAAGACAAGGGTTTTACTATGAACAATACCGAGAAGAATGCTGAATTATTGGAGCGTCGCTATCGTTTAATCGGTAAAAAAGCACCCCTTTTTTACGACCAGCCCATCCATATAGTCAAAGGCGAAGGGGTATGGCTACACGACGCCGACGGCAAGCGCTACCTAGATGTATACAATAATGTACCCAACGTAGGCCACTGCCACCCGCATGTGGTAGAGGCTATTAGCAAGCAAGCCGCCCAGTTAAATATCCACACCCGCTATTTGCATGAAAATATTCTGAATTATGGCGAAAAGCTCACCGGTTTATTGGATGACTCTTTATCCATGCTCTTTCTCACCTGCACTGGCAGCGAGGCCAATGAAGTAGCCTTGCGCATGGCCCGCCACCATACCGGTAAGCAAGGCATTATTTGCAGCAATGCCACCTATCACGGCAATACTACCGCCGTAGATGCCTTGGCTACGCTATTTAACGACGGCAAGCCCAATGGCCCCTATGTGAAAGCGGTAGACTTTCCAGACAGCTACAGGCCACTCAATGGCCTAAGTGGTGACGCCTTAACCGATGCCTATATGCAGCAAATTAAAGACACTATCGCCGCCTTTAATGAAGAAGGCACAGGCTTTGCCGGCATGTTGATCTGCCCTATTTTTGCCAATGAAGGGCTACCCGATTTACCGCCCAACTATTTGCAAAAGGCGGCAGCACTAGTGCGTGAAGCCGGCGGCCTAGTCATCTTTGATGAAGTGCAATCTTCCTTTGGCCGCACCGGCAAGATGTGGGGGCACGAGCACAGCGGCGTAACACCCGACATACTCACCCTAGGTAAGCCTATGGGTAATGGCCACCCATTGGCCGGCGCCATCTGCAGCCCTGAACTAGGCAACGCCTACCGTGACGATGTGATGTATTTTAATACCTTTGGCGGCAACCCCGTTTCCTGTGCCGCCGGCCTAGCGGTGCTGGAAGTCATAGAACAAGAAGGCCTAGTCGCCAACTCACTGCAGGTAGGCCAGTACATTAAAGCAGGCTTACAGAAGCTGGCAGCAACGCAGGCCTTAATCGGTGATGTGCGCGGCAGTGGTCTGTTTTTTGGTATTGAATTAGTACTGGATCAACAGAGCAAAACCCCCGCCACCGCCGAAGCTGCGCGCATTAGCAATATTATGAAAGAGCAAGGCGTACTCATCAGCAAAATTGGCCGGCATGACAATATCTTAAAAATGCGCCCGCCTATCTGCTTCCGCCAAGAGCACGCTGACATACTACTAAGCAACTTAGCGCAGGCATTTGCCAAGCTATAACAAGCCTCTAGTACGACTGCTTAGCTAGGCCACTCATTAACGGTCTAACTAAGCTAGTTTAACCACAGATTTAACAGAGCCTGCATATGAATACCTTTTATCAACAAAGCCTCGCGCAACAAGAAGAACAACTGTTACGTTTAGCCTATAGCGCGCTACCCGCCTGGGGCCTGGAAGGCCATTTAAGCCTGATTAAACATAGGGAAAACGCCGTTTACCGCTTAACAACCGCTGACAATCAGCTATACGCCCTGCGCATACATAGAGCTAACTATCACTCCGATGCGTCTTTACACTCCGAATTAAGTTGGGTAAATGCCTTACAAGGCTGCGGTATAGAAGTACCTAACGCTATCCCCACCCAAACAGGGGCATTCTTTACTCTGGCCTCGCTAGACAGCATCCCAGAAACCAGACAAATTGATTTATTAAGCTGGGTAGATGGCAAACAAATAGGCTCTATTGAAGACGGCCTCAGTGATAGCCCCGAGCAAATACAGAAAAACTATTTCATTATTGGCCAGGTCGCCGCGCAAATACATAACCAAGCGTCGCAGTGGCCCACGCCTGAGGGCTTTCAGCGTCACAGCTGGGGCCTAGAAGATCTAGTCGGTGAAGAGCCCTTCTGGGGGCCATTCTGGGAGCTGCAAGCACTCAGCCCAGTGCAACGTAGTCTTATACTCAAGGCCCGTAAAACCGTGCGTAAGGGACTAATGACGCTAAGCACCGATAGCGCAGACTACAGCATGATACATGCCGACTTGGTACCGGAGAATGTGCTGGTTAATGCTAATAGCGTGCAAATTATCGATTTTGATGATGCCGGCTTTGGCTGGCACTTATTCGAAATTGCCACCGCCTTGTATTTTATTCAGTTTGATCAACATTATGAAATTGCCAAACAAGCCCTGATAGCGGGCTATCGCCAGCACAGGCCACTGTCCGATCAGAAACTGGCACAATTACCGTTGTTAATGGTGGCGCGGGGCTTTACCTATTTGGGCTGGGTTCATACTCGCCAAAACACCGAAACCGCACTAGAGTCTACCCCACACTTGATCAATCTATGCTGCCGAACTATAGAGCAATACATCAAATAAACAGCAGCGCTAAAAAATAGCGTGATAATAAACTTAACAAGTTAAACGCTTCATGGGAAAATAATTAAAAATAACTACAGGTAAGCGAATGAACTTCCCCGATGAGTTTCAAAAACAATGTATAGACTTAGCCCAAAAGCTTATAGGGATTAAAGCAGCGCGCTTTCACATCACAGACCCACACATGCATAAAAAAGGCTTTGTGGGTTTGAATGTAAAAAATGAAATGGAGAAAAAATACTATAACAAACTAGAATACATAGACCCCATGCACCCCTCAAAGTTTGAAGACACCAACACCACGGTTATCAGTAGCAACACCATCATGCCGCACACCAAGTGGCTAAACTCCGTGTTCTACCAAGATTTTATTAAGCCCTATGGTTATGTACATGTAGCCGATATATTTTTCAGGAATCATGGCAAAATCATCGCCATTTTAACCTTGTTACGCGATGACAGCATGGATGAGTTTGGCAGCAAAGACTTGGATACCATGCGCAATATACAGCCATTTTTAGAATACTCCCTCAACAGCATTTATCTGCCTGCACGTATCTCTGAACGCGAATTTATTGCCGATAATTATGGTTTAACCAATAGAGAGCTGGATGTTCTTGAATACGCGTTAAGTGGTGCCGACAATAAAACAATAGCCAAGCAACTTAATATTAGTTTGCCTACCGTTCGCACCCACTTACAGCATATATACCCAAAAATTGATGTGCACTCCACCAATGAATTAATTTCAAAGGTATTAAGAGAGCTTAATATTCAGACTAGCTGAGAAAAATTAAGCTTGTGGCTATACCTAATATCCACGTCAGTGATAATTAAAGACTTACATCCTGAACAATCAAAAAACGCAAACTATCTATATTGTTGCGGCACTAACGTAGCTAAATAAGCCTTTTGGTTGATAGCAGTACTGATTGGTAAATCTTATTATCTGCCTTCTCCTCAGACTTCATAAGGCCTACATGATAATGACCAGCAATAAGCACACTATAGCCAAAACCCATATAGAAAATATTAGCTTACACCCTCAAGGGCACCCACTCACCAATGATCTTACTGGCAAGGCTGTAAGGCTTGCCTACTGCTCGGGCCATATTCTAGAGCAACACTGGCAAGCAGATAGCAGAGTACTCTGGAAGGGAGTATCAGGCCCTCTAGCAGGCTACGATCAAACCGAGGCTTACCGCGCATTTGAGATCGCTAAAGATATTTACCTCATCACATGGATTGAAGCCTCAACAGCCGCATCATCATCTGCACCACAAGCTAACGGCCCTTGGTTGACGAATGTTATTCTAGACTTCAATAAAATGCAGGCAACAGCCAGCTGGATGGGGCCAACGAATGCCGGCGGAACAGAACATGTACTCGATCAAGCAACAATGAGCTACGTCGAATGTGATTTGCGGTACTGAATAAGTAAGCCCTAACAGCTGCAGATAACGGTAAATTATTTTTCACCTTGACCAAGCCATACTAGCAATGGCCTATAGCCAATAAGCGCCCTACTGCAAAACGTTTATTGGCTGCTATCTGCCATAGACATCCGTTAGTTACACGTCCCCGTTGCAGCATAGTGCTTATCCTGCACACGTAGGCCCGGAAATAACAGTATCGCTGAAACAATAAACAGTACGATGGCAATAGTATTAACCAGCGTGTAGTTGGCATCGCCTAGCATGGCTGAAGCAATCGCAGGGCCAAAGGCAAAACCTATTAGCTGCAAAGAAACCCCCGCTGCTACCATTTTTCCTCTAGCATCAAAATCCGCTAATACCGCAAAAATATAGGGCATAGAGAAATTCCACAGGAAGTTAAAGGCACACACACCTAGGGTAAACAGTAAAAACTCAGGCTTACCTAATAATAAACCTATGGCAATAGCGCCGCCCACTATCCCTGCCAACAAAGGTAAATGACGGCCAAAACGCCTTTCAAACACTACGACTAGTAAAGCTCCTGCGATACCTAAAATTTGAGAGGCTGTTAATATATTAGCTACAGTCTGCTCTTTAATGCCGGCATCAGTACCCACCAAAAACATATAGACCCATACAATACCTATCGCTAGGTTGTAGGCCAACACGCCTAATAGCGTCAGGAGTTTGATAGGCCGTGAGTAGCTGGCAACATCGTCTACAACCTGTTCATGCATTTGGTGGTTGCAAGGTAAGTAAGCAACAAACAGTAAACAGCTAGCACAGAAAGCTGCAAAAAAAATCAGCACACCATCAACACCAAACCCCTGAAGCACACTGGGCATCACAAACAAACCTAGCGCACCATAAGTCAGCACACACACGATAATTAGCGCCATATTCCTATCACTACGCTGAGTAAGCCCCATCATAATAAAAGTAATACTAATTAAACCGCCACAGCCCAAACCGGCTAGCACCCTGGCCATAATTAATAAGTTGATATCAGTTACACCTACCGACAAGAGATTACCAGCCGTTGCCAACGTAATAAAAATAAGCGTCAGCAGCCGCCAGTTCACTAGGTTAATAACGAAATTAGTCACTACAGCCGTAGCCGCCAAGCCAAACATTTCTGCTGCGGCAATCATCCCGGCGTCGCTTTCAGAAAAGTGTAAGTAGCCTACTAGGCCTTGAACATAAACCGGTTGCAATATAAACATGCAGGCACCGGCAACAGCAATAAATAACACCGCAATAATAGATCGCGTTGTATTAATATCGATAATCGTTTTTTTAGAGCCTAAATAAGCTGTCATAAACCCCTCGTTCTATTAATTATTATCAAGGCTGCATCGCTACACTGTTAGCTAGTGATGCAGCATAGAAGCTGTAAAAAAATTTAACAGGGTATTAACTTTTTACTGTACTAAAAGCCTTATCTAAAGCCTCCGCTAGCTTGTCACAATGCTCTTGTTGAAAAATCAGTGGTGGCGATAAGATAATCTTAGTGCCTACAGGCCGTACTAACACGCCCTGCTCCCGCGCCACATCAGCAACTCTGTTGGCATAACCGCTAGTAGGGTCTATAGGCTGGCGGCTATCTTTATCGTCTACCAAGTCTATTGCCAGCATTAAGCCCTTGCCGCGTACCTCACCCACTTTAGCAAACTTATCGGCAAAGCCTGTAAGTTTTTCTAATAAGTAGGCACCTTGCACTTTAGCATTTTCTGGCAGGTTTTCCTTTTCAACGATATCTAATGAGGCGATACCCGCTGCACAAGCAACTGGATGACCAGAATAGGTATAACCGGTCATAATTACGCCATTAAAATCGGCGTTATTATCCCAAGCTTTCTCCATACGCTCGTTAATCATAACCGCGCCCAAGGGAATATAGCCCGATGAAATGCCTTTTGCCAAACACATCATATCTGGCGCTACACCCCAGCCACGGCTGCCAAACATAGAACCCGAACGGCCAAAGCCAGTAACCACCTCATCGGCTATTAACAAGATGCCATAGCGATCGCAAACTTCACGAATTAAGGGCCAGTACTTTTCAGGCGGCACAATGACACCACCCGCACCCATTACCGGCTCGGCGATAAAGGCCGCTACGGTATCAGGCATTTGGTATTCAATTTCTTGTGCTAATTGGTCGGCACATAATTGCGCTAACTGGTCAGGGTCTTCACAGTTCCAGGGGTTACGGTATAACCATGGCGCATCAACATTAATAGTGTGATTAAGTAAAGGCTCATAATTACGACGGAAGGCATTGATACCGCCCACCGACAAACCACCAAAGTGCAAGCCGTGGTAGGAATTTTTTAAGGAGATAAACTTTTTACGCTCAGGCTGGCCATTAATAATATGGTACTGACGCGCTAATTTGAGAGCTGTCTCAACCGAATCGGAACCGCCAGAGGTAAAAAAGGCGCGCTTCATGTTTTCTGGCTCGGTCATTTTAACCAATTTAGCAGCCATTTCTGTTGCCCGCGGGTGAGAAACACCGTCAAACAGCTGAAAATATTCCAACTCATCCAGCTGCTTCATTATCGCCTGCTTCATCTCAGGGCGATTATGGCCAACGTTTACACACCACAGCCCAGCTACACCATCGAGTAACTCGTTACCTTTATCATCTTTAATATACACACCATCACCACTAACAACATGGATAGACTCACGTTGCTTAATTTCATTGGGGTGTGACATGGGATGCCAAAAATCTTTAGAGTAATTACTCATAATATATGCACTCATTTTTAATTAGAGGTGATGTATTTACATACTGATTAGGGTTAAAGAATATATAAATCACAGCAGCTGCCAATCATTGATAAAGATGATATTGCTTAAATTCACTACGCCATCGTGTGATAGCACCTGTGTCTATAAAGCTAATAGAGCAGTAAAAGGCTAGCTGTAATGGTCATCTGCAACTATCAAACGAATAACAGTGCAGATGAGCCATAGCGACAAAAGCCCTAATAACCTAGGTTAAAAACCGACTTATTTAGGAATATGCATGGATTGCATAGTGGTATATTCCTCCAAACCCTCAATGCCAAACTCAACACCTATGCCAGAGCTCTTAACGCCACCAAAGGGTATATGTGGAAGCACGGCGCCGTGACTATTAATCCACACCGTGCCACTTTCTATCTGGCAAGCAACTTCTCTAGCTCTATCTATATCACTAGACCATACCGATCCACCTAAGCCCATATCAGAGTTATTCGCTCTTCTTATAGCATCGTCAACATCGCTGTATTTAATAATTGGCAAAGCTGGGCCAAACTGCTCTTCATCCACTAGACGCATGCCATCAGTGACATCAGCAACCAAAGTTAGCGGATAAAAATAGCCCTTACCGGCCAAAGGCTTACCACCACAAAGTATACGACCACCCTGCGCCTTGGCATCATCCACCAACTCTCTCACTAAATTGAACTGACTCTTATTTTGAATGGGGCCAAACATATTCTTTTCATCTAGGCCGTTACCCATAGGCATAGCCGTAGCGATAGCGGTTAGCGCAGTGCACACCTCTTCATATTGCGACTCATGTACATACAAGCGCTTTAAGGCACCACAGGTTTGGCCGTTATTGATAAAGCCGCCCCAAAATAAGCCCTCGGCAATGTCAGCGATATTGGCATCGGGTAACACGATACCCGCATCATTACCGCCCAGCTCTAGGGTAATACGCTTTAAACCAGCAGCAGCGTTGGCCATCACTTTCTTGCCTACCGGGGTAGAGCCGGTAAATACCACTTTTGCGATACCGGGGTGGCTGGGTAGCTGATGCCCTATATCACCGGTAACAATATTCAGCACACCCTTAGGCAGCGCTTCGTTTAAAATTTCGATTAAGCGCAACGTACTCAAAGGTGTATTAGAGGCAGGTTTAATCACTACAGTACAACCCACCCGTATCGCAGGGGCAATATGCCAAATGGCTATCATTAGCGGCCAGTTCCAAGGGGTAACGGAAGCGACAACGCCTACCGGCTTGCGGTATAACAGCGCTAAACGCTCATCACTATCTTCCAAGGTTTTTACCGGCAGCGACATACCCGCCGTGGCCCGCAACCAGCCTATGCAACCCTGTAACTCAAACTCCGACCCCACCCCTTTTAAGGGTTTACCCTGCTCTTGGGTTAATAAGTTAGCTAACTCATCGGCATTAGCCTCAACAAAATCAGCCATCGCATTAAGGGCGTCTACCCGGGTTTGATCCGGGGTTTTTGACCATATTTTAAAGGCCTCATTGGCAGCGGCTACCGCCTGATCCAATTGCCCTTGAGTACATACGGGATATTCGCCTACTAACTCTTCAGTAGCCGGGTTGGTCACCCCACGCCATTCAGCACAATCGGCTTTTAAGCCGCCTATAATTGCGTCATATTTTCTCATGAGACTTTACCCTTAATCATGTTTGTTATTGATAGCCGTAGAATGATAATTATTGCGTCGTTAACTGGTAGCTATATAGATACAGCGTAATCACTTACCAAGCTTTTCCTATCTATAGATGCACAAACTAGACACACAAACCACGCTACACTTTTATGTTTTAAATAAACAAGTACTTACATTATCTTTGCATATAGAAAAAAGGCAGCCTGAGCTGCCAAATGAGACACAAAGAGTGCGTAAACCTTTAATACAACACAAACATTACTTAGCCAACGGAAATATTCATATCATCCAAATAGATGAGCTTAAAGAATAAGTGCGAGCGAGCTAAAAAATCTATATCGCAATTGGTTATATCAATAAAAAACATCAATGGATACTTATCTAACTAATAAAAACAAAAAACATACAAACGTCTACTATCAACCATATAGATGATATTCAGCCTGACCTTTAGACTCTACTATAAATTGACTCTGTATTATTAATGTTCATTCTTTAACATTTATTCCTTTTAAGTAACACAAGGAATCATACAGAAAAAAATGAATTAGATGCCGCTGTGACTCGCTAAATTCACACAGCCAAAATCTAAAATAATAAAATATACATATTAATTGTATGCCTCAAAAAAATTAAACTATGCGTTTAATTAAGAGGTACCATGGGAGAAAAAATATGAGTAAATCATTACGCCGTTCCAGCCTAAGCCAGGCTATTAGTGCCAGCCTAGTTGCCTTAAGCTGCGCATCAACTGGAGCTAGCGCCTCGGTGCTGGAAGAAGTTATAGTCACCTCACAAAAACGTATAGAAAATATTCAAGATGTTGGTATCTCGGTATCAGCTTTTACCGGCGATCAAATGAGCGCCTTGGGTATGGTCAACACCATAGACATCATTCAACAAGTGCCAGGCTTACAATTACAATCTTTTACTCCGGCTTTTACCGCCTTTAATTTACGCGGTATTTCCCAAAACAATTTCCAAGACAATTTAGAGGCGCCAGTAGCTGTTTATATTAATGATGCTTATATAGGCAGTATGAATGCTATAAACGGTCAACTGTTTGATATGGAAAGGGTTGAAGTACTTCGTGGCCCACAAGGCACACTATTTGGTCGTAACGCTACCGGCGGTTTAATTCACTATGTTACCAATAGAGCGTCATCCGACAACCTCAATGGCTATGTGCAAGGTGGACTTGCCAGCTTTGATAGAAAATCATTAGAAGGTGCCATCGGTGGCGGCCTTGCCGATGGTATACGTGGTCGCTTAGCTGCCCGCTGGGAAGAAGCCGATGGCTATATAGAAAACAAAGTCGGCGGCGAAGATTCACAAGGTGCTGATGGCTACGTTGTCCGTGGCGCCTTGCAGTTTGATATCGGTGACACCATTGTCGCCGATTTAATTGCGAGTTACTCAGAAGATAGCGATGTTCCTACAGGTGTTTATGTTGTACAAGACGCCGACGTCAATGCCTTAGGTTTAGCCATACCCACCAATGCTCCTAGCCCAGACCCCCATGAAGATTTTTCCGATGGCGGCTATTTTGATCGTGAGACAACTAGCGTAACAGCTAAAGTTTCTTGGGAAATTTCAGATACGGTAGAATTCGTTTCTATAACCAATTCGCTAGAGCTAGATAAATTCTATACTGAGGATGCCGACGGCACACCCAGCGCACAGACTGGTGCCATTTTTGAATTCTCTACTATTGCGGATTACAGCCAATGGTCACAAGAACTACGTCTTGCTGGCGATCACGATAATTTACGCTGGAATACCGGCTTATTCTATCTAGATATACAAGGCAATAATCAGTCTATTGCCGATGGTAATGTAATCACCCCAACCTATAACACTGCCCTAACCACTACTGAGTTAAACTCAACTAACTGGTCGGTGTTTGGCCAGATAGAATATGACTTTAACGACAGCTGGACGGGTATAGTAGGTTATCGCTGGTCACAGGATGATAAAGACATAGACGTGCTAACAACCGACGATTCGCGTAACCCCGATGGTTCTGATGATGGTTTAGCGCCGGTACTGCAAGCAAAAGATATCTCGGCAGTTAATACAATTGATTATGGTGATTATGCGGCAAGGCTACAGCTAAACTATACCAGTGCAGCGGATGACCTTTACTTTGTATCCTATAACCGCGGCATTAAAGGCGGTAACTGGTCACCCAGCCGCGATGTGGCAGTAGAAGACTTCAAACACGACGAAGAAGTTTTACACTCCTATGAAATAGGCTCCAAGCTAACGCTTAAAGATGGGGTAGCACGCTTAAACAGCACGGTATTTTATTATGACTACAAAGACTATCAACAATTTTCTTTGTTAAATGCAACACCTCAAGTCGTTAACCGCGACGCAACTAACGTCGGTGGTGAAGTAGAATTATTTATCACCCCTAACGAAAGCTGGGATATCGTTTTAGGTTTATCGATTATAGATTCCGAAGTTGATGGCGCCCCCACAGCATTAGGCATAGATAATGAAGATGTTAAACTGCCCAACGCCCCAGAATATAGCGCCAACGCCTTAGTACGCTATAACTGGAACGCTTTAGGCGGTGAGATGACGGCACAAATCGATGGCGCTTATACCGGTGAGCAATACCTAGAGGGCACCAACAATGAATCATCAAAAGAAGATGCTTACTTTGTTGGTAACGCCAACGTAGCCTACACCACTGAAGACGGCGCATGGAAATATAGTGCTTGGGTTAAAAACTTCACCGATGAAGAATATCGCGTGTATCATCTTGATTTAGCGATACTCGATGTATTTATTGGCGATGGTTTTGGCTTTACCCAAGAAGTGTATGCACCACCACGTACCGTGGGCTTATCAGTCACCTATAATTTCGGCGACTAATGAATAAGCCTATCGTTTGATATCGCTACTAACAAAAAGGAAACCCACATGGGGTTTCCTTTTTTGCATCAAATCCTATAAAAATTCTACATAAGCTGTAGCGTTTACTCAGCAACTGCGAGTTTTATGATGAAAAAAATAACCTTGGGCTTAGCGGTATTTAGCCGCCACTTATTCCTCTACCTGCTGCTTACCCCGTTAGCTTACGCTATGAGCCTAGCACCTGAGCCAGGTAAAACCCCCAACACTGCACAGCCACCCAACATCCTATTGATAGTCGTGGATGATATGGGCTATACCGACATAGGCAGTTTTGGCGGCGAGATAGCAACCCCCAATTTAGATGCTCTGGCCTACCAGGGCGTGCGCTTTACCAATTTCCAAACGGCCCCCACTTGCTCACCTACCCGAGCCATGTTATTAACCGGTGTTGATAACCATAAAGCCGGCTTAGGTAATATGGAAGAAGAGCTAGCCCCCAACCAAAAAGGCCAGCCCGGCTACGAGGGCTATCTTAATAAACGTGTTGTTACCGTTGCCAGCCTATTGCGCGATGCCGGCTATAACACCTACATGGCGGGAAAATGGCACTTGGGCTTGGCTGACCATAGCAGCCCCTACCAACGCGGTTTTGATAAAACATTCAGCATGCTCAGTGGCGGCGCCAGCCACTTTAGTGATATGAAGCCCGCCTATGCAGCGACACCTGTAGCCAAAGCACCCTATAGAAAAAACGGCA
This sequence comes from Dasania marina DSM 21967, assembly GCF_000373485.1. Taxonomy (NCBI): domain Bacteria; kingdom Pseudomonadati; phylum Pseudomonadota; class Gammaproteobacteria; order Cellvibrionales; family Spongiibacteraceae; genus Dasania; species Dasania marina. The sequence continues at coordinate 94,995 of NZ_KB891589.1, read as the reverse complement.
AACTACTCAGCGAACTTCCTAAAAACTTTCATTATTCAAGCCAGTTTTATACCGATAGCATTATTGAAAATATTGAACAAGACAAAGCCCAAGGCAAACCATTTTTTGCCTACCTAGCTTACACCGCCCCGCACTGGCCCATACAGGCACCGGATAAAACCATAGCAAAGTATAAAGGCCTCTACGACAGTGGCTATGAGACTCTCTATACCCAGCGCTTAAACAAGCAAAAAGAATTAGGCTTATTACCGGCATCTCAAGCTACAACAGCCAGCCCATCGATACGTCCATGGAATGAACTCACTAAAGACCAGCAAAAAATAGAATCTAGGCGCATGGAAATCTATGCAGCCATGGTAGATGAAGTTGATAGCCACACGGGGCGGTTGGTTTCCTATTTAAAACAAAATAACTTATTTGAAAACACCGTCATTATTTTTATGTCGGACAACGGCGCCGAAGGACATGATTTGGACAACACCTGGCCCAAAGATACCTTTCCTAAAATTAGAAAAGTGATAGATGAAACTCACGATTTTAGCTTTGACAATATGGGCAAACCTAGCTCCTATACCTTTTTGGCTGAAGCGTGGGCTAGAGCCAGCTCCCCTGCCTTAAAATACTATAAAGGATCCACCACAGAAGGCGGCACTAGAGTGGCAGCCTTTGCCCACTACCCAAAACACTTTCGCGCCGGCGCAATAGAAAACAATCTAGTTTCCGTAAAAGACCTTACTCCCACACTGCTGGATATAGTAGGTATTAGCCCACCAAAAGATAGCTATAAAGGCCGCCCCATAGAACCTATAACCGGTATATCTATGGCCACACTGCTTACCGACGGCGTATTACCTCAGGCGGCACAGCAGCGCGTGCTAGGTATACAGTTAATGGGCAAACGAGCCATACGCAAAGGGGACTGGAAGTTAGTCCATATGCCCGCCCCATACGGCAACGGCGAATGGCAGCTTTACAACGTAAAAAATGATGTAGCCGAAGCTAACGACTTAGCTATAAGCCAGCCCAAAAAACTGCAAGAAATGCTGACGCTTTGGCAGCAATATGCGACAGAAAACAATGTTATTTTGCCTGACTGGGTCAGTGGCTACTAAGATGGCTATAACACAAAAGCAAAAACGCCAGCACCATACTTAGCAGCTAGGGCAGCTGCGCGGCATAGGCACTAGCCTCTTCCGCCCTGCCCATACGCTGCAAATAAGCGACTAGGGCTGATACTATATCGGGCTGACGGGGATGCTGCTTAAGCGCCCTTTTTAATACATCAATAGCCTGCTCTGGCTCACCGTTTTCAAATAAGGCCACCCCATGAACATAACTGTAGTGAGCGCTATTGGTCGCTATCTCAGCGGCCTGCTGCAAATGGCTTAGCGCAAGCTTCAATTGTTTAAGCCGTATGTACAACAAGCCTAATGAAAAATGCACCTCTGGACTCTCAGGCGATGAATTTAGGCTTTGTAATAATAATGGCAAAGCCAATCCATCCTGCCCCTGCGACCTATGTAAATCAGCAAGGTTTAACAACGCCGGAATAAAATTGGGCTCTAATAGCCGTGCATGTTGATAAGCGTTTTTTGCCTTATCCGTTTGTTGCATATACTCATACATAACCCCTAGCTGCATTTGCCCCGTGGGGGTATCGGCAAGACTGTTAGCGCTGGCCATAGCTTCATCTATGGCTAGCTGTAACTGTTTCTTCTGCTGCTCGCTAAGGGCCGCCGGCAAGGCTGCGGGCACAATCGCCGCTGCCAATAAACGCGTCGCCTCCAGCCTTACCGCTTTAACAGGGTCTGCCAATAAGGGCCAAACATTAGCCATGCGCTGCTCTAAAGGCATAGCGGTTAATACCCGCAAAGCGGCCACCCGTATTAAAGGCTGCGGTGCCTGTAATAAGCTCACAGCTGTGTTAATGGCATAGGGTTCAGGGTAGGCACTCAAGCGCTGCAAAGCAGAGGCGCGTATGATAGCCGCCTGCGCGCTATCCCTAGCCAATGCCGCCAACTGCGGCACCGCGAGGCGGTTGGCCTGCTCACCGGCAAATAAACTAAAGGCGGGGTGTGGCTGCTTAACTCGGTGTGGGTACCACTGGCTAAAAGCGGCTGCCGCCCAAGCCACTGTTTGATCATCGTGGCATTGGTTACAAGCGTTAGGTACGCCCAACTGCTGTGATATGTCAGGCCGGGGAACTCTAAGGCTGTGATCACGCCTAGGGTCAACCACCATATAGCTAGTCGCTGGCATATGGCAATTAACACATTGTGCTCCGGTACTCTTTGCAGCATGGTGGTGATGCTCAGAGCGATCAAACTGATTGGGATTATGACACTGGGCGCAAAGCGCATTGCCTTGCTGCTTTAGCGCCAAGCTATGGGGGTTATGGCAATTGCTGCACACCACCCCGCGCTGCTGCATTTTGCTTTGTATAAAAGAGCCATGCACAAACACTTCTTCTTTAATCTGGCCATCCACATAATAAAGCGGCGGCTCTATAAGCGATAACATATGAGTATCGAGTAATTGATCAGAGAAAACTGAGGCTTTATCATCATGTATAGGGCTGCGGCGCGCATGGCAGCGGCCACAATTATTAATTTGGCGGTCACCATCAATATCATGCCGACTATTAATTACTGCCGTAGCCGCGCCGTCTTGACGCAGCCATTGCCTGGCCTTACCGGCATCACGCTGTAAGCCTTTATTGCCATCTTTGTTAGCCTCTTTGTTATCGCTCCATACAACATGCGCTGCCCCTGGGCCATGGCAACTTTCACAGCCCACGCTAATTTCTGACCATGTGCTTTGGTAACGGTTAGACCCGGGCTGATAATTTTTTTGCAGATTGGTAGAGTGGCAGTCCGCACATTGGCTGTTCCAATTTTGTGACTGCCTAGTCCAGTGCAGTGCATCACTATGGGTCATTTTATCCTCTGGGTATAGGTGAAACCAGCGCTGGCCGCCCTGCGCTACGCTGCGGCTATCCCAAGCTATGGACAGGGCCTGCAAGCGGCCATCCTCAAAAGCGATCAAGTACTGTTGCAACGGGCTTACCCCGAAGGTGTAGGCAATTTTATAATCCTGCAAGCTGCCATCGGCACTGTCGGTTTTAACCCAGAACTCATCGCCTTTTTTATAAAAGCTTGAGGTAATGCCGTTATAGGTAAATTGGCGATCAGCAAAATCAGCTAATACCGTGTCATTATTGGCGTGCTGCATAGCCAGTTGATGGTGGGAGCCCTGCCAATCCTTAAAGGCCTGCAGGTGACAGCTAGCACACTGCTGGCTGCCTATATAGCCAGCGTCCTTAATTCGTTCTTTAACAGGCTCTTCAGCAATCGTAGCCCAGCTATGCAGGGTAAAAAAACACAGAATCAACGTGCACGCTAGCGCAGCGCGCAATGGGGCTAACATAGTCATCAATATCCCAGCGATTAGATTAAGGCGTTGTTTAAACAAACAATTGACTCGAAATAGTACCACTAATTAACCAGCATATTAGCGGAGCCTATATGGAAATGCTCAGCAGCCAATTCATGTGCGCCTTTTTTAGCATAGCTATTAACAATATCCTGCTAATCATCGGCCAGCACATTAACACTAAAGGTTTCCGTTATTTTAAAAGAGGCAATACATTCGAGTTATTTTATATACCCCATTACACCAATGGATAAAAACTCATAACAACACTCTCTAAATAATACAAAGCACTGTGATACTGAATTAGCGTATGCGTAAACGATAAGCTAGCAGGCCACTAATCAACATTGGCACCGCAAAAAACATAAAGCTCATAGACATAGTGACATTCGATGCAATCATATAACCGGCTATCGCTGGGCCAAAAACCGCACCCAAGCGACCCAAACCTATAGCCCAGCCCACACCGGTGCTGCGAATATTAGTGGGGTAGAGTTTCGCCGCCGTGGCATATAAACCAGTAAAGCCACCTTGTAGAGTTACCCCAATTAAAAAAATAATCGCCAGTAATAGCGTGCTATTGGCGGGCGAAATTGCGAATAACAGCATCAATACAAATGCCGCTAATGAGAATACGCATACCACGGTGGTTAACATCCAGCGTGTCGCCAAAGTGCCTAGTACAAAAATACCAATCACCCCACCAAAATTAAATAAAGAAAAGGCGTAGTTACCTATCTGCGAACTATAACCCGCATTAACCATCAGCTTCGGGGTCCAGCTCATCAAAAAATACATACTGCAAACACACATAAAAAAGGAGGACCATAAAATTAGTGTTTGCCTTCTATACTGTTGCGCTAAAAGCTTAACCATATTGCTAACAACACTGTTCTGGCCAGGCTCTGCCATAGTGCTGGAATCTTTATCGATAGTGGGTAACTGACCCACTGCGGCCATAGAAAAACGGGCTAATATTTTATTCACCTTTAACAGTGCGTTTTTAGGCCTTTTTTCACACAAAAACTGCAAGGATTCTGGTAACAACACATGGGCCAACAGCGCCATAGCCAAGGTCACCACACCTCCTAATAAAAACATACCCCGCCAACCAAAGTCGGGCACGATATAACCGGCCACCAAGCCCGTCATCATGGCACCCAATGGGTAACCCGCCGTTACTGCAGCTACCGCCAATGCCCGGTACTTATTAGGGCTATACTCCGACGCCAAGGTCGCCTGACTAGCCAACATGGCCCCCGCGCCCAAACCACTAATAAAGCGCAAGGCGATTAACTCGGCCAAACTACTGACATAGGCTGTGGCCAGCACGGAAAAACCAATTACCCATAAACAAATAATTACCAGCCTGCGACGACCAAACACATCGGAAAAAGAAGCCAGAAACATCGCCCCCAACATCATCCCGGCTAAAGAAAAGCTAAACACCAAACCCAGTTTATCTTCAGCTATCTGCATTTCTATACCCACCGCATTGGCGGTAACCGCCATTGCGGTAATATCGAATCCATCTAGCATATTAAAAATAAGGCACAGTACAATTACTAAACTTTGCTGCGGGTTAACCCTGCCACTGTCAATGACATCGTTAATTGAGAAACTTTTGCTATGTGTTGTCATTATTATTATTCACCTAATCCTGTCTTCAAACTGACGTTCATTATACTAACGCCGCTCAGTTATTAAGGCCGCCCATACAAAGGTGCTTTATTCCTAAGTAATAGTCTTACCGTATATATGTTTACTCATCGATTTTTTCTATCAACTCGTCTAACAACTCATAGAGTAACTCTAGCTTTCCTGGGCCAAACTTCTTAGTAATATGCTCATAGCGCTCCGCTGATTTGGGTGCAATTACATTAAACAGTTTCACGCCCTCATCAGTAATAAAAATAGCTGATCGTCGCTGGTCACCAGCCACTAATTGACGATTCACCAATTGGCGCGCTTCTAAGTTTTGAATAATTCTAGATAGGCTAGGCATTAGTAAATAGCAGCGTTCAGACAGCTCAGATATATCCAAGCCATCTTCTTCTTTTAATGCCCTAATAACACGCCATTGCTGCGCGGAAAGATTATGCTCCTTCAATGAAGGAGCAAATTTTTTCATCACAGCCTCACGTGCCTTTAATAAGGACATGGGCAAAGAACGGTTAAAACCGCGTAGCTTAGCGTTACTCATTATAAAACCTCGTCGGCAACCCCGTTAGATAAAACGCCTACGCCTTCTACCTCTACCTCAACCACATCGCCAGGTATCAAGTAAATTGGGGGATCAAAACGTGCTCCAGCACCATTAGGGGTACCTGTTGCTATAACATCGCCCGGCTTGAGGTGAAAGAATTTTGAAAAATAACTAATAATGTATTTAAAGGGGAACATCATACTGGCGGTAGTATCGTCTTGACGAACCTCACCATTGACTCTAGTTGTTACCCGCATATTTTCTAATTGCTCTTCACTAAACTCATCCATGGTTACCATCCACGGGCCTATAGAGCCTGAGTGCACAAAGTTTTTGCCTTGGGTAACATTGAATTTGGCGTGACGAACCCAATCGCGCAAGGTGCCTTCATTCATAATAGTGATACCGGCGATATGGTCATACGCATCTTCTTCTGCAATGCGACGACCTTCTTTACCGATAATCAAAACGATTTCGCCTTCATAATCTAACTGATGCGATTCCGGTGGGCGTATTAGCGGTAGATCATGGCCGGTTAAAGAGTCTGGGGTACGAATAAATAAGCTAGGGAATTTAGGCGCCTCAGAGCCATCTTTATACTCCGCATTGCGGTTGGCATAATTTACCCCTACACAGGCGATTTTTTCCGGTGCGGTGATAGGGGCTAAATACTTAACACCCTCAGCTGGGAAATCCGCCGCTAAATCAGCAGCCATCTGCTTCATAGCCTCTAGCTTGCCCTGTTTTAGCACATCATGTAGGTCGCCACTCACTCGGCTACCTAAATCGACTATGCCCTCATCCTTAATTACACCCCAGGACTGTTTGCCATCTTTTTCAAAGCTTAAAAATTTCATCTGCTATTCTCCACTATGTCTTGGCCGCCTAGGCATTTAGCCCAGCCAGCACCCAAATTACTTAACATGTTATGCATAATAAACCAAAGACCTAGGATTTAAAAGACGAAACACCGATAAATAGTTTTACATCTCCCTAAGGTGCACCCTATAATACTTAACATGTTATGTACTTGAATCAGTGATACGGAGCCTCTCATGTCAATTTTCGATGAAAACACAGCCAATGCCGAAAAGTTTTTAGCGCGCTTTAAAGCCAACACCACTGGCCACCACATCAATGGCCAAGCTTATTTACCTGCTGACTCAAAGACTTATGTCAACGTCACGCCCTCGGATAACAGCTCTTTAGGTAATGTAGTAATAGGCACAGCAGCCGATGTTGACCACGCCTGTGAAGCCGCGGGAAAAGCCTTCCCCGCCTGGCGCGATATGCCCGGTGCCGAGCGCAAGAAGCTGCTCAATCACTTTGCCGACAAAATCGTTGAGCGTGCCGATGAGATTGCCCTGGTTGAATCTATGGATTGCGGCCAACCTATACGCTTCATGAAGCAAGCCGCCATACGCGGCGCAGCTAACTTCCGATTTTTTGCCGATAAAGCACCCGAAGCCCAAAACGGCCAGGCATTACACCAAGAAGAGCACACCAACTACACCATACGTTCGCCTATAGGCCCCGTGGGAATCATCACCCCTTGGAACACGCCCTTTATGCTGGCCACATGGAAGATAGCCCCCGCCCTAGCCTCTGGCTGCACCATAGTACACAAGCCCGCCGAGCTAACGCCCTTAACCGGCATGCTATTAGCCGAGATCGCTCGCGATGCAGGCATACCCGATGGTGTCTGGAATACCATTAATGGTTTTGGCGAAGTTGCTGGCAAACGCCTTACCGAACACCCTGCCATTAAGGCCATCGCACTCGTCGGCGAAGGCGCTACCGGCAGCCACATCATGCGCCAAGGCGCTGAAACCCTGAAGCGTGTACATTTTGAATTAGGCGGCAAAAACCCGGTTATCGTTTTTGATGACGCCGACTTTGATCGTGCCCTAGACGCTGTGGTGTTTATGATTTATAGCCTCAATGGCCAGCGCTGCACCTCCTCTAGCCGCCTACTAATACAAAGCGGCATTAAAGATAAATTTTTAGCAGCATTAGAAAAACGAGTTAAAAACCTGAAAGTAGGCCACCCATTAGACCCCGACACCGAAGTAGGCCCACTGGTGCATACCGAGCACTTCGAAAAAGTGATGAGTTATATGGACATTGCTAAAGAAGACGGCGCCACAGTTGCCGCTGGCGGCGAGCGCCGCACCGACTTAGGTGCAGGTAACTACGTAGCCCCCACCCTATTTACCCATGCCAATAACAGCATGCGTATCGCTCAAGAAGAAATCTTTGGCCCAGTGTTAACAGCCATACCCTTCGATACCGAAGAGCAAGCTATCCACATAGCCAATGACACCATCTATGGCTTATCCGGCTATATTTGGACCAATGACAGCGGCCGCGCCATGCGCATGGCCAGACATGTAGAAGCTGGCATGCTGTGGGTTAATTCCGAAAACAACCGCAACCTGCCCTCGCCCTTTGGCGGCGTCAAAATGTCGGGCATAGGTCGCGATGGTGGCGATTACAGCTTTGACTTTTACATGGAAACTAAAAACGTGTGCATCGCCCACGGCACCCACAAAGTCCCCGTCTTGGGCCGATAACAGCACAGTAATTAAGAGGAGAGAACAATGGGAGAGATTGCACTAGCGGCCAAGGTCACACATGTACCGTCCATGTATATTTCAGAGCTACCAGGTCCCCACCAGGGCTGTCGCGAGCAAGCCATAGAGGGTCACAGAGAATTGAGCCGTCGCGCCCGTGAATTAGGCGTCGATACTATCGTAGTCTTTGATGTGCACTGGTTGGTCAATGCCGGCTACCACATTAACTGCAACAGCGCGTTTAAAGGTATTTATACCAGTAATGAACTGCCACACTTTATTAAAGATATGGAGTACAGCTATTCCGGCAACCCCGAGCTAGGCCGTTTAATTGCCGAGTGCGCCAATGCCAAGGGGGTCAACACCCTTGCACATGAAGTAGACTCGCTAGAACTTGAATACGGCACCTTGGTGCCCTGTCGTTATATGAATAGCGACTCACACTTTAATGTTATCTCCATCGCCGGCTGGTGTGCTTGGCACAGCCACGAAGATTCCAGACGTTTTGGCGAAGCGGTAAAAGAAGCGATAGAAAAAAGCGGCAGTAAAGTGATGGTCTTGGCCAGTGGCTCCTTGTCGCACCGCTTTAACGATAACGGCTCTGACAAAGAAAGCATGTTTGACATTAGCAATGAGTTTTACCGCCAAGTTGATTTACATGTTTTAAAGTTATGGCAGCAAGGCCAATGGAAAATCTTTACCGACATGCTGGGCACCTATAATGAAACCTGTCACGGTGAAGGCGGCATGCACGACACCGCCATGTTACTAGGCATGTTGGGCTGGGATAAATACCAAGGCAAAGTCGAAATTTTAGGTGAGTATTTTGCCAGTTCAGGTACCGGCCAAGTTAATGCGGTATTTCCCTTAAGCTAAACTATCGCAGGAGAGCACATGCCACACTTTATACTTGAGCATTCAACAAATATTGATGATGAACTACTGGCATTGGATCAGCTGTTTGAAAAATTACACAACGCCGCGCTAGCCACCAAGTTATACCCGCTGGCAGGCATACGCAGCCGCGCACACCGTTGTGACAATTTTAGGGTAGCCAATGGCAACCCTAACTATGCCTTTCTACACTTACAAGTGAAGATAGGCGCTGGCCGTAGTGATGAAGAAAAACAGTCTTCAGCACAGGCTTTTTTTAAGGTACTGAGCGAACACTTAGCGCCTATACAGCAACAGCAGGGCCTGGGCATTTCCTTTGAATTGAACGAATTGCCCGAGGTCCTGAAATACAATTTAAATAACTTGCGTGAGTACCTATCCCTAGAGTCAGGCCAATAGTTAAAACAAGAGTTAGACCAAAAGTCAGAACAAGAGAAATTACATGCTAAACGAAACTGATATCCAAAAAGCTGCCGATGACCTGTATCAAGCTGAAGTTAATCGTAAGCAAATAGACCCTATCACCTTGACTCACCCTAAGATGACTATGGATGACGCCTACGCCATTCAAAAAAAATGGGTAGATAAAAAAGTGGCCGACGGCCGTCGCATAGTGGGCTATAAAATTGGCCTAACCTCGCGCGCCATGCAAGACGCCATGAAAATTAACGAGCCCGACTACGGTGTGTTATTAGACGACATGGTTTTTCCCGATGGCGTCGATATCGATGTCTCACAATTTTGCGACCCGCGCATAGAAGTCGAATTAGCCTTTGTATTAAAAGATAGATTAGAAGGTGAAAACGTCACTATTTTTGACGTACTCAATGCCACCGATTATGTGGTGCCTGCGCTGGAAATTATTGCCGCCCGCAGCCACCGGGTACACCCAGAAAGCGGCTATACCCGCACAGTGTTAGATACTATCTCTGATAACGCCGCCAATGCCGGCATTATCATGGGTGGCCGCCCCATTAAACCCAACGACATGGATTTACGCTGGTGCGGTGCGTTATTTTACCTAAACGGTGTATTGGAAGAGACCGGCCTAGCCGCTGGCGTACTCAACCACCCGGCCAATGGTATTTGTTGGGTAGCTAAACGGTTTGCCCCACACGGTATAGCACTGGAACCCGGCCAAGTTATTTTATCGGGCTCGTTTACTAGGCCCATCGCTGTTAAAGCCGGTGACACGGTACACGCCGACTACGGCCCACTCGGTGGCATTGCCTGCCGTTTTGTTTAAGAGAGCGTTGCTATGAATTTACCCATCAATCAATTCAAACGAAAACTCGCCAGCGGCAAGCCCCAGTTCGGTTTGTGGCTAGGCCTGCCCGATAGCATCTGCGCCGAAATTGGCGCAGGCGCAGGTTTTGACTGGGTATTGATAGACGCCGAGCATGCGCCCTATAGCCTTCGTGATATACAAAATCACCTCTCGGCTATTGAGCCCTATAAAGTGCCCGCCATTGTTAGGCCCGCCGAAGGTCGCACCGCCGTGTTAAAACAGTTGCTAGATGTAGGCGCGCAAACTTTACTCATCCCCATGGTAGATACCGCCGAACAAGCTAGGCAATTGGTGCAGGATGTACGCTACCCGCCTCAAGGCATACGCGGCTTGGGTACTTCTATGGCCAGAGCTGCGCGCTGGAACCGCGTCGATGATTACCTTAATCAGGCCAATAAAGAAATCTGCTTAATAGTACAAGCCGAAACCACAACGGCCATGCAAAACCTGGCCGAGATTGTTGCGGTTGATGGCGTTGATGCCGTTTTTATCGGCCCTTCTGACCTATCAGCCTCTATGGGCCATATAGGCAACCCCGGCCACCCCGATGTCGTTAAAGCGATAGAAGAGGGTTTTAAAACGATACTGGCAGCGGGTAAAGCGGCGGGCGTGCTAGCCGTCGATGAAGCCTTAGCTAAAGCCTATGTGAAAAAAGGGGCCAGCTTTGTTGGCGTAGGTGTGGATGCAGCCTTATTAAGCAGTGCCACCCGTCAATTAGCTAATCGCTTTATCGAGTCCGATAACGACACGCCACTTGCCGGTTATTAAACACTGTAATGCCGCAAGCAACGAACAGCACCGCACTCAATAGCCTGTCTTTTGGTTTCATTATTCTGCTAGGTGCCTTATCGGCCCTAGCGGCTATTTCTACCGATATTTATTTACCCGCCACTGCTAGCATGGCGGAGTCGTTGAATGCCAAACAAGAGCAGGTGCAATTAACCCTAGGCATTTTCTTTTTAGGCTATGGTTTTGGCCAGCTCTTTTTTGGGCCACTCTCCGACAGCCTAGGCAGGCGCCCGGTTTTACTGGCCGGTTTATATATTTATACCGCCTCCAGCTTACTGTGCGCGCTTAGCACGGATATAGACTTTCTTATTTTTAACCGCCTACTACAAGCACTGGGGGGCTGCGCCGCCGCCGTAACCTCACGGGCGATTATCCGCGATTGCACCCAAGGCGCAGAAACCGCTAAAGCCCTAGCAGGGGTAATGAGTGTCATCCAAGTGGGGCCATTAATTGCCCCCACCATAGGCGGCTTAATATTGTATTTTGGGCCGTGGCCAGCCACTTTTTATACTTTATCGATCTATGGTTTAATTTGTATAGTTGCCGCCCATTTATGGATTAAAGAAAGCCACCCCAAACAAAAACGCCAGAGCCTACACCCGTTTAATATTGCTAAGGGCTATCTGGAAACTTTTTTAAACAAATACGTTATGTTGTTATTATTTGCCGAAATTTCGGCATCAATTTCTTTACTAACGTTTGTTACTGGCTCGGCGCTTATCTTTAGCCAATACTACGCACTCAGCGCGCAACACTATGGCCTGCTATTTTCATTAATGGCCAGCGGCATTTTAGCCGGGTCGTGGTTAAGCAAACACTATGTGGCCAAAATAGGCACCCATATCATTATTGTTAGCGGCCTAGTTATAGCCCTCTGCAGCAGCAGCCTATTGTTGTATCTCACCCGCTACAACCCCGAAAATTTACCGGCTATCGTCATCACCCTATGGTTTTGTTTGCTGCCCTGCGGTGCTATACGCCCCAACTATGTGGCATTGGGTTTACAGTACTTACCCAACCGCACAGGCACATTGTCGGCCTTGTTTGGCGCTTTTAGTTTGGGCATGGGGGGAGTTACTGCTATTGTTATTGGTGGCTTTGCCCATTACACACCGCTGATTATGGCCATTATGATAGCGTTGGGCTTTGCCTCATCAACCGCCTTTTACCTGCTGTGGCGTGTGGTAGACAACCCATCACAGCCATAAAAAAACGCCAGTTACAGCTGTTAGCAATTCAACAAGGAAAAGCACAAAATGATCACCGATTACCTGATAACAACATACTTGGCCACCTAAACACTAGCCAAGCATGTACTAGAGCGTCCCCTTTTTTGGGTGACAGAGTTTCTTGATAACTCATATATGCTTTTATGCTACACATACGAGCGGCAGTTAAGAAAATAAATTCACGCTAGTTAAGAGGATTATGTAATGCAATATCATCTCAATGGTTTTAAACCTGGCAACTATCAGATCCCAGATGCAGCTAGAGAACCCGCTGCTACGCCACCTATAGTTGACTTACCAAAAGAGGTAGATGTGTTAATTGTCGGCTGTGGCCCTGCAGGTCTAGCGCTGGCAAGGCAGCTATCAGAGTTTCCTGACATTAAAACCTGTATCGCTGACCTAAAGCCCGGCCCTCTTATGTTTGGACAAGCTGATGGAATATCCTGCCGCACAATGGAAATCATGGAAGGATTTAACAGCAGCGAAATGCTTGTTAAAGAAGCTTATCAGTTAAGACAGGGTGCATTCTGGGAACCTGACAGCGAACAGCCTGACAACATTAAGCGTACACACAAATCGCCAGACGCAAGAATTGGCCTCTCTGAATTCGCCCATGGTATTGTTAACCAGGCACGACTACACGAGCTATTACTCGAAGGCATGCAAAATTCAGTAACTCATTTAGTGCCCCATTACAGCCGCCGATTACTTAAGCTAGATATTGATCCTAAGCTTACCCAAAATCTAAATGCACATCCTATCACTGCAACTTTTGAGCTAAATGATGATTCCCAATCACCTAAAGTCGAAACTGTGCGCGCTAAGTATGTTGTTGGCTGTGACGGCGCCAGAAGCTCTGTACGAAAAAATCTCGATATAACCTTGCAAGGTGATTCGGCCAATAAAGCTTGGGGGGTTATGGATGTTTTACCCGTCACAGACTTTCCCGACATTAGAATCAAGAGTTTTATTCAATCAAAAGAAAGTGGCGCGGTAATGCTTATACCCCGCGAAGGCGGTTATTTAGTTCGGCTCTATGTTGAGCTTGATCTATTAGGTAAAGACCAACGAGCGTCCCACCTAGACCTTAAAGTCGAAGACGTAATAGCAAAAGCGCAAAAAATTATGCACCCTTATAAACTAGACGTTAAAGAAGTCGCCTGGTGGTCCATCTATGAAGTTGGGCAACGCGTGGCCGACAGATTTGATGACACACCTGCCGACAATAACGAAAACATTATTCCACGCGCATTTGTTGCTGGTGACGCCTGCCATACACACAGCCCTAAAGGCGGCTGGGGCTTGAACACGTCACTGCCAGACACCTTTAATCTAGGCTGGAAGTTAGCTTCTGTTTTATTGGGTAAATGCCAGCCGAAATTGCTGCAGACCTACTGTTCAGAACGGCGCAAAGTAGCCTTAAAGTTAATTGATGCCGATAAACAATTATCAAGATTAGTGGCTACTAACCCTACGTCAGAAGAAGGTGTAAACCAAGTTAAAACAAACACAGCTGATATCGAAAAATTCATGGCCAGACAAAGTGGTTTTATAGCGGGCACATCTATCCAATATAACCCTTCATATATCTGTACCGGTGAAGAGAATCAGAATTTAGCTAGCGGCTTTATTATAGGTCAACGATTCCATTCAGCCGAAGCTATACGAGTGGCAGATGATAGGCGACTACATTTAGGGCACCTGAATAAAGCTGATGGCCGCTGGCGCATTTTTATTTTTGGTAACGTACAAAGCCCAATAGAAAGTTCTTCAGATGCATGCAAACTTGTTGAGTTTTTAGCAAACTCTAAATCTTCACCCGTTAAGAAGTACACACCCGGCACCGCGGACATTGATTCCGTAATTGATTGCTATGCTGTATTTCAGCAACAAGATCTATCAATTGAAGACATGCCTGACTTTTTATGGCCGGCCAAAGGTAAATACGGATTAAGAGATTACGAAAAAGTATTTTATGCCGAAAAAGACAACGACATTTTTGAGCAACGTAATATAGATCGCTCTCGCGGATGCATGGTTGTAGTAAGACCTGATCAACATATCGCCAATATCTTACCGCTTAATGCACATGAGGAGTTAACTGCGTTCTTCGATGAATTTATGATTCAGCAAAACTAACAAAAACGCTAGTTTTTACGGCATAAATCGAACAAGGAAGTTCGGCTTGTTATGCCCAATTTTGCGTATGCTCTTTTTTTATAGGTGATTGCACTACTTGTTGCAATACCAATTTCAGCGCTAACGGCGTCCATTTTTTGACCATGAAGAATACCTTGGCAAACTTCTCGCTCACGATCTGAAAGAATAGCCAACGGGCCTTCATCACTTAATGACTTATTGAGCCTATAATGCTGAGAAAGAATAGAGGCAAATAATTTAGCCTCTGAACCGCCTACAAATAGTTGTTGATCAACAAAAGATACTCTACCTTTACCGCGGTAAAAATTGATATAGTATTTTCCGATATTAACAGCCGTTAAAATACTAACCTTATCAATTAAATGGGGATAGCTAAAAAAGTGTTTACGATAACTATAATCCATCTCCTTCTCCGTATCTTTTAGGTGAATTACTTTAGTATCACCTATAGCTAAAGACTCAAGAATAGAAAAATTTGGATCGGAATTATAGCCATCACCGACATAGTTACTGGCTAACGACTTAGCTACAACATCATCCATAAAGTTTCGAGAAAGCAAACACTCCATACCAGACGAGGGATCAAGAAAAAAAATAGTGCATTGATCGACCTCGAATATATTATAAATCATCTCAAAAAAAGGATCGAAAAACTGCCTAGTCCCTAAATGTTCTATACAGCGAGCAGTATAATCTAGCAAGTCGCTAGATAGCTTACCGGGTTTATTTGACAGAATGTCATCCAAAGCAAATACCTTTTTTTAGTCTCATAGCTATCATTATCAGCAGCCGTTTTATACTATCCCTTATAATCAGCCGCGAATAAAACGCCTACAAAAAGTACAAGCTTTTACTGAATTTGTCTATGATTTTCCAGCTATCAGCACAGCACATGATTAAGAAGTTTATCGTACCTAGCAAAATCGACAAATGATATCGTTGGTTAACTCAATAACTCTAGCACAAGCATTATTACAAAACGGTGCTGTTTTTTTATGGCATAATTCACCCTACTATTAACTATTAACCCAGCTGCCACTCTACGATTTATGCCCTTACTTATTAGCGTTACCGACCAAGCCCCTATACATGCCAACTCCAGTTCTGCGGAATCGCCACTGCTGTCCGTTAAGTTAGCGCAGGCTTGCGAACGTTGGGGCTACCATCGTTATTGGATGGCAGAGCACCATAACTCCGGTATTTTTGCCTGCCCCTGCCCCGAAATACTCATAGGCCATATCGCCAGCCAAACAGAACGCATTAAAGTAGGCAGCGGCGGTGTAATGCTTTCCCATTACAGCCCCTATAAAGTTGCCGAACAGTTTCGCATGTTGGCCCTGCTCTACCCCGATAGAGTTGACCTAGGCATAGGCAGAGCCCCCGGCGGCGATGTGCTCGCCAGGCACTGGCATACCCACATCAGCCCTCCCATAGCCAAGCCTATGCGCAACAGGCAGAAGATTTACAACACTTTTTGCATGGCAGCATGCCGGCTGATCACCCCTATGCCAGCTTAAAACTTACCCCCGAAGGCGACATCAACCCCAACCTATGGATGCTGGGCTCAGGTAGTGGCTCCTGCCAATTTGCTGGGGAGTTAGGCATGGGATTTGTGCTGGCACAGTTTATTGATAGTAGAACCCCCGCCGACAAAATCTTTCAGGCCTATCGCGCCGCGTATGCTGGCGCTGGCCACACCGGCCCCGCCAAAACCATGCTGGCCTTAGCGGTAGTGTGCGCCGACAGTACTGAGGAGGCTCAGCAGATCGCTTCCATACGCGCCTATGCCAAGGTGTTAGCCCATATGCACAATATGCGTGATGGCTTACCCTCGCCACAACAAACTATGGATGCGATCGCTAAGATGTCCCACAGCGAAAAAGATTATTTTGACCAATGCCTAGCGGACATCATCGCCGGCACGGGCGCTGAATGCCGACAACGCATAGAAACGCTGGTCGCCAACTGCCAGGCCGATGAGGTATCGGTGGTTAATGTTACCCATACTTTTGAGCAAAGGCTGCGCAGCTATGAGTTACTGGCGCAAGCCTTCGAGATGTTTTAAAAAACCTTCTCGGCTAGCCTCCCAACAGCTAGCAAGGTTTCCCCATAGTACTCGCACACGTTTTGCGTACCCATTATAAAAATAGAAATCCTATTTCAGGCTCTTACCGCACATTGCTAAACAACGCATCAACATCAAACTAAAAAAGAAAGCCGCGTCGCTTACTGGCGAAGGGAATCCTAATTCATATAGGTAATCTCTTATGACTAATGAGCTACGCCTTAAACAATGCCTTCCCATTCACGCAACATATACTCCACCGCTTGCAAACCTAGTGCATGTAAACTAAACGTTGGATTAACCGCGCCGCTAGAGGGGAATAAGCCCGTGCCCGCAATAAATAAATTGGCGATATCATGGCATTGACCATAACGGTTAGTCACTGAATTATCTCTAGCTGTGCCCATAATAGTCCCCCCCATTATATGCATGGCTACCCTAGGCCCAGTCCATATTTGCTCGGCATCCGCCGCCTTAAAAATTGTTTTGCCCTCGGCCACAGCATGCTGGCACATCGCCTCTGTTTCCGGCTGAATATTATGTATGGCTCTGGCTAGTGGCACACCATACTTATCTTTTTGCTGACTCAAGACCACTCTGTTTTCAGCGAGCGGTAAATCTTCGCCAACAAAAACCATAGTTCCCATATGCTCAGCGGCTTGTTTCATAAAGGCATCCAGTTTCGGACCGTAAATATCAGGGCGAGTATTGGCTATCCCCAACAAACCATTAGGTTTGAGTGCGTTAGCGATTAACCATTGATACCCTCCAAACGCGCCCTCTCGTGCACGCTTATCATCATAGCTATCCTGATTAATTAACTGCCCCCCGGTAGCACCTAAATAAGGTTGCGTAGGCTGCTTGAATAAACCATAAATACTCGTTGCAGGGTGCGTCATTAAATATTTTCCAACCAGACCGCTTGAATTAGCTAAACCATCTGGGTGCGCCTGATTAGCAGAAGCCAATAACAACCGCGGGTTCTGTACCGCAAAAGCCGCCAATACAACAACATCTGCCATCTGCACATGCTGTTTACCGGTTTCGTCACAATACTCAACCCCTGTCACTTTATCGCCTTTTTTGCTAGTTAAAAGGCGGGTGACCGTAGCATGATTAATAATTGTGGCTTTCGCGGCTTTCGCTTGTGGTAGGTAAACTGTTTGAGCGTTGGCCAAAGCACCCGTTGGGCAACCAGCATCACACCAACCATCATAAACACAAGAGCTACGGTTTTTGTAGGGCCGACTATTAATCGCTAGGGGAATAGGCGCAGTAGTGCGCCCCAACGCGGCGAAGCCTTTGGCAATAATTTCACCCTGGTTAAAAACAGGCAGGCCAGGCATGGGGTACGGCGCTCCTGCTGGCCGCCATTTTTCCAACTTTTCGTCACCGCTAATCCCCACTTCACTTTGAATTTGATCATAAGCGGGGCGTAAATCTTCATAGTCAATTGGCCAATCATTACCTTTGCCATAAAGGCTCTTAAGCTTAAAATCATTGGCATGTAATCGAGGCCAAACAGCGTAATGATGCATGCTACTACCGCCGGTTCCCCAACCTGTATTAAAGCTATGCCCCACTTTTAAATTACCCTCTTCTTCAACCTGTGCCCCACCCCATTTAAGGCGACGAGCCCACAACTGCGAACTAACCAAATCATTATTGCTACGCTCAGGACCCGCTTCAAGCATCAACACCTGCTTGCCCGCCTGCGCTGCCTTGGCGGCAAAAACACTGGCCGCCGCGCCGGAACCGACAATAAGCAAGTCAACTTTTTCCAAACTATTAATCGCTGTATTCATTATCAATTACCAAGGCTGTTCAGGAAGAATATGCGGCATATAAGGGATATCCAAACGATCAAACCCCTCTTGCGTACCGTAGACAACATCAGCAGCATCAGACCGCAATACAAAAAAGAAAAAACTGGCAGGTGGGCCCGACCAGTTGTTAACGTTCCCTTCAGCCATGTCGTCAATTATTGGAGATAACTCCGTTATATTAAGCGCTGCTATGTTTTTTTTATGTCTTGCCTGAGCCTGTTCCTCGGAACTTCGTAAACCATTGGTATAAAACCCAAGATAAGGCGCTGGCACACCTAAGTAACGAATCATCAACAAACTACTATCAACATCAGCATTCAGCTGGCTATCAATAAAATGCCGAATTCCAGCAACTCTGGCCCCCGGCACAATCGCCTCAGCCAAGACTTCTAAAATGGTAGCCTCTGACTCACTTAGTATCTGCAAAGGAATACTGAGTGCATACGCCTGCCGAGGAGATAACAGCAAGGTTTTTGCACCAACAACAAATGACAAGGCCAAGGTTGAAGATTTTAAAAAATTACGACGCGTTGTATTCATAACAAAGTTTCAATCGCCATCAAAAAAATAAAACGAAGGCTTTAGCTGATAACAGCTTCGTTAATATTGGTTAATAAACAAGCACCCTTTACGTTAATGGAATATAGTGAATCCATATTCTCATAATTTATCAGGCACTCCCCCAACAAGCCGACACTAGTTCAGAGTTTGAAACGCCCCGTTCCAATAAATCAATGCCCCTGCATCCGGCGTTTCTTTGATTGCCCGAACCCGAGCAATCACAATGGAATGGGTATCTCTATCAATTATTTCGTCGACCTCACAATCAAAAGCTGCCGGGGCACCCTTCAACAATACCGCTCCGGTGACCGCAGTTTCCCACTCGGCTCCCTCATAACGATCAGTGCCTTTGACGCCACCAAATCCTGCAAATTGTTCAGCCACACGTTGATGGCCAGCTCCAAGCGACGACCAGCCAAACCGACCGTATTGTTTAAGCAACGGCCAGCTTGACGAGCTCCGGCTCACACAAACCAGCAGCAAAGGCGGGTCAGCACTGAGTGAAATGGCCGACGTCACAATTAAGCCTGACCTGTCCTGCCCCTCACCTACCGTGATAACCGAACAATTACCTACCAACGCACGCATCGCACCGGTAAAGTCCTCGGCGGATGGGCTGGCCATTTATCTAATCCCCGCGTCTGCCAAAAGCGGCAGTACCTGGTCACGGAAGTATGGGAATTCCTCAACATAATCAACAAAGGACAGTGTGGTGCCGGCAAAGCCAGTTTCATGCAACGTGATAATGCCATCCGCAACTTGGCGCGGTGTGCCAACCAGCGGAAACCCACCGTGGCCCATAGCAAAGAGGTTCTTGATCTGCGCCAGTAAATCATGTGGGAAGCTTTGCGCATGGGCAAATTGCAAGTTCACTAGATTATCGACGGCCTCCCAATCAGCTAGGTCCCCCATCAAGCGATCCCGCAGCGCGGTTGCCTCTGCTTCTGTCTCGCGGCAAATCACATGACTAAAGGTTAGAACCCCAACATCACGTTTCTTGGTGGCGGCCAGTGCCTTCAATTCTTTGATCTCTCCCACAGAACGGCTTAGATCAATGGCTGGCGTGAACAGGTAGTCAGCGTTATCCGTCGCAAAGGCACGCCCAATCTCGGACCCCGCCGCATTAAGAATCGGCGGCCTGCTACCTACTGGTTTAGGGTTACCCACAACATGTTTGAGCTTGAAATATTTACCATCCCAGTCGAAATACTCTTCTGACGTCCATAGTTTTTCGACGATATCAAACCACTCTTGCGAATAACCATAGCGTGTTTCGTGATCGTCCGGCAGCGTCAGCCCCAGCGCTTCATATTCAGGCTTATTCCAGCCAGCCACGATGTTCAGTCCCGAACGTCCCTGCCCGATATGATCCATGGTCGCAATCTGCTTAGCCACCACCACCGGGTGGTTAGCCGCCGTGTGTACGGTTCCAAAAACGGTTATATTTTTGGTCGAGGCCAGCAGCGCCGTGGCCCATGTAATAGTTTCAAGCACATCGTTGTGAAAGTCTGTCTCGCCGCCGTAACCAATCCAGCGTGCAATGGGCAGCATAAAATCAATACCGGCGTCATCCAGCATTTTTCCCAGTTTGAGGTTATTTTCCCAACTATTTACCCAGCGATCAGGTGATTTTGTCACCGTCATCCCAGATGAACAATTCGACGAAAATGTGCCCAGCTTAAACCCGGCTTTTTGTTTCATGAGGTTGGTCATTGTTATCGCCTTTGTAGAGTGATTTTTTAAAATTATTAAAAACTCTTATCAAAATATTGCTTACATCAACGGCTGATCATGAGGAACTCGCAAATCAAGTGTTTCTCGATTTCTTACCAAACTAGACGATAACAGCAAGGTTTTTTACACCAATAAATGGCAATGCCAAACGTAAAGGCTTCAAAAAATTGCGGCGAGTGGTATTCATAACGAAGCGTCAATGCTTATAAATAAATTAAAACGAAGGTGTTAGTCGATAACACCTTCGTTAAACTAGGACAATTAAAAAGAGTATTTCACATTAACAGCATATAAACGGGGGGCTCGGTAAGAGACTTCGTTACAACCACACAATGTCGCCAGATCAAATCCTTGAAGACCTGCACGCTCATCAGTGATGTTTTTAACCGACAATGCTAGTTCCCACTTTTCTTCAACAGATAACCAGCTAACACGCGCATTCGACATCACATAACTATCGAATTTGTCAGCATCAAAGTTACGCAAATTATAATAGTACTCATCGGAGTAGCTCACATCGGCTTGAACAGCCATAGTGCCGCCGGAAAAAGATTCCCACTCATAACGAATCAAACCTGTCGCTTGAAACTCTGGCGCATAGGTAGGATCAACATCCCGTGGTGGCAGCGGCGAACCGCTTCGCAAAGGAATATCTTTAACCGTTGCATCAAACCAACTCGCACTGAACATAAGATCTAAGCCGTCCATAGGGTTAGATTGCAGCTCGACTTCAATACCATAATTTTCTGCATCGGCATTGACAACCACACCACCAACACCGACAAACAAAAAGGCTTGATAGTCACTATAATCATAGTAAAAAGCGTTTACATTGAAGCGAGTTCGGCCGTCATGGAACGTCGTCTTAAGCCCCATCTCATAGGAAATCAAAACTTCTTCATCATAAGGAAGCGCGTCAACACCACCCGAACCCAAAAATGCCCCCAACAACGGTGCATTAAAACTACCCGATTTCACACCACGATTAACGCCGGCATACATCAGAGTGTCATCGTTAAGCCGGTAATCTAACTGTATCTTCCCTGCCCACAAAGTATCTGACTTATCGGCTTTTTCATGGAAAGGGGACCCCGCTCCAAGCGGATTATTAAGAAGTTCACCTTGATTAACACTGAAGTTACTAAAGGAGGAAAATACACCAATATCCACTTCGAAGTCTTTTTCCTCCTGAATAACCCGCAAACCGGTAATCAGAGTAAAGTCCTCAGCAAAGTCATATTCATAGTGGCCAAATACGCTGTAAGAATTGGTCTCAAGGTCAGCAACGACACCAATATCAATTGGCGCATTGGGTGCCGCACCCAAAATACTATTTGCAGATCCCTTTAATCCGTTATCTGAGTGGTTATCAATATTCAGGAAGAAAAATCCTGCCACCCAACGGCTGTTCTCAGTACCGCCGTTGAGGCGGAACTCTTGGGTGAAGCTGCTAGCATCGACACCCGCATAATTTGCAAGCTGATTGACGGGGGCAGCATCAACATCAATAAAAAGTAATTTATCGTATTCTTTATAATCGGTAATGGAGGTGAAGGTAACATCATCATTAAGCGCCCATTGCACATTGGCATTAAGCCCCCAGGTATCTGTCGACCCTTGATCTTTAAATGCAAAATCACCAGAGAAGGTAAAGTCGTCGCCATCAGGATCTAAATAACCAAAAAAATCACCGCCGGGAGTTGAACGCCCGCCCAAACCAATACCCCCACCGGGCAAAGACTGGCTACCATCGAACGTATTCGCGCCACCATCCCCATTACCTTGAATACTCAATCGAGTTTCATCGGGCGGGGTATCAATGACATTAACAATCTCACCATTAGCATCAAGTACCGCAATGGTGGATTTTGCTTGGAAAGGCCCGGTGCCTACTTCAGACGACGCATAATTGGCTGACAGACTAATATCTAAGGTATCGGTAGGCTTAAAAGCAAGGCTTATACGTGCAGCTTCTGTATCGTCATCACCAAGATCAGCGCCGGCACCCTCACCCGGAGAAGGATTAAAAGCGTCACTTTCTGAATAAAGGTTTTTTAAATACCCATCCTGCAAATTTTTACGAATGGCTACCCTGCCCGCAACAGTATCTGTTATCGGCCCACCAACAGCCGCCTCCAAGGTATAAACATTGGCATTAGCTGGCGTATCGTATTCCCCGATAGTGATATCTATAAAACCTTCTACCACATCAAAATTAGGTTTGTTGGAAATATAATGGGCAAGACCACCCGTAGCATTACGCCCAAATAATGTCCCCTGCGGGCCCTTGAGTATTTCTACCCGCTGGATATCAAAAACCGAAAAGGATTGTGCTTGAGCTATCGCCAAATAGCCTTCATCAAGGTAAACCGCATTAGGCGCCTCAACAATATCGTTAAAATCGTTTTGTGTAACACCCCGGATTGAAAACTGGGTATTTTGACCTGCGAGGTTACCACTGATATGAACACCCGGTGTAAACGCCGCCACATCAAAGCTCTGGGTAACCCCCATCGCCTTCATTTGATCACCGGTAAACGCCGTCACAGAAATACCAACGTCCTGCATATTCTGCTCACGTTTTTGAGCAGTAATAATTACCTCTTCAAGAATAGTAGCCGAGAGTACAACAGGGCTAACCAGACCCGTTGTTATTGCAACAATACAACTAGTAAGTGCTTTTTTATTCATTGTTATAAGTCCTTATTATTGTTAATTAGTCACTTAATTCTGAAACGCTAAAAGCTCTTCTTTCCAAACCGAATACTCACACATTTGAGCCAACACAAGACTTCCTTATCAGCTGCTACCCCAGTGCTCTGGTGCCCTTGTAATGACATGACATCAGTACAATTGGTGGAAAAAACAACGTGTTCCATGAAAAAATACTTTATACGTAAGATACTGCAAACTTAATTTAACCTTTAAATTAATGTTTGTACACAATTTAATCGTTAAATTATGCAATGGAATGTTAGAATCGATTTTTTACAACGAGGCCTAATCCGTGCCATCTAATAAAATGCCCGATCGAGAAGAAACCTTAGATAAACACTGGCATCTGGCCAGAAATGACCATGAGATCAGCCTTACAGAGTTTGAACTAGCGCTATTTAGAGGGTATGCCGCCTTTTCCCGCTGGATGGAGGACTGCACAGCATGCAGCCATACCGCGCCGGAGAATTGTAATGGGCAGGATTATGCGATGCTCAACCTAATACGCTTACATGATCGGCCAAAGAGCATCTCTGACATTGCCAGGCTAATGAATCGCGATGATACCTCCAATATCCAGTATTCCACTCGAAAGCTAATGAAGGCCGGATTAATAGAAAAACAGGGGAATACAAACCATAAGCGGGGCGTTAGGTACCAAATCTCAGAGCAAGGCATTGCGGCAACAGACAGGTACGCGGCTTTTCGTCGAGAGCTTTTGGTACCACTAACACAGAAGATTTCTGACAGTGAGCAGAATATGGCAGAGGTTACTCGCACACTCAGCCTGTTATCCGGCATTTACGACCAAGCCGCCTGTATTGCCGCCTGCCACCTAGGTCCAGAAGAGGGAGCAACTCTCCTTAATGAGGGTTAAGAGGCCAGAGTGAGTGTTTTTTTGATCACGCTGCACTTTTTGACCAACCCCTTTCATCCCCAAATCAATCCAGCAGTGCTGGCCTAAACACTCTATAATCGCGCTCCTCGTTGGCCATCAGCAGCCAGCCCGTACATTATTCAAGGACAGCACATGCTCTTTAAATCTTTAGGCCTGGCGCCAAATCTGCAAAAAGCGTTGGATAGCTGTGGCTATAAGGAAATGACCCCCATACAGCAGCAGGCCATACCCCCGGCGCGGCGCGGCCAAGACGTGTTGGCTAATGCCCAAACCGGCACCGGTAAAACAGCCGCCTTCGCCCTACCCATACTGCAACAAATGCTAGATCGCCCCAAGGCCACGGTAACCAACAGCCCGCGCGCACTCATACTAACCCCCACCCGTGAGCTGGCGGAGCAATTAGGTGACACCATCAAAGCCTATGCGCAGTTTACGCCCATAACCGTAACCGCCATTTACGGCGGCGTTAAAAGCAGCAGCCAAGAGAAAAAGCTAAACGCCGGTGTGGATATACTCATCGCTACCCCAGGCCGCTTACTCGAACATATCGTGCAATGCACGGTAAACCTCTCCAACGTCGAATTTGTGGTGCTGGATGAAGCCGACCGTATGCTGGATATGGGTTTTGTCGCCGACGTTACCGAGCTGCTACAAAAAACCCGCAAAGGCTGCCAAACCTTATTGTTCTCCGCCACCATGTCACAAGCGGTAAAAGAGCTGGCCCACAAACGACTCAAAAATCATAAAGTAGTGAGCGCCGCCAAACCAAACGCCACCGCCGATACCGTAGACCACGTCGCCTACCCTGTGGAAGAACGTCGCAAAGCCGAGTTATTAATTGAGTTAATTGCAAAGCACCATTGGTTTCAAGTATTGGTATTTACCAGCACCAAGGCGCAAGCCGACAACTTGATGCACGCGCTGCAAATCGTTAAATTAAAAGCCGCACTATGCCACGGCGACAAAAGCCAAGGCACTAGGCGCCGCGCCATCGCCGATTTTAAATCCGGTAAAATTCAAGTATTGGTCGCCACCGAGGTAGCCGCTCGCGGCCTAGATATTCAAGGCTTAGAGCATGTGGTCAACTTTAACCTGCCCTACCTGGCCGAAGACTATGTGCACCGCATAGGCCGCACCGGCCGTGCCGGCAACAAAGGCCAAGCCATCTCCTTTATTAGCCGCGAAGAAGAACGCGCCCTGCACAATATCGAAAAATTAATTGGCAGCAGCATTAAACGCATCAACCTACCCGATTATGAAGTAGGCAAACGCGACGACTTAGTCAAAAAAGTCGCCAGCAACACCCGTAAACAACGCACCAACAAAGTAAGCCAAACTAAAATTGTTCGTAATGGGGTTACCTCGAAGAGAAAAAAATAAAGCTCACCCGCTATAGTCATGTCCAACACACTCACTCTGCTCGCGGGGCTCTACCGCGAAAGCTGGCATCCATGTTTTAACAGCTAGATTCCGACTAAAAGACTGCCGAAATGACCTGCATCGTACAAAAGAAAAAAGCCTAGAAATAGTTTTTGCCCTGAGTCCAAATGTTTTAGCTGCTACCAGGCCATAAAAGCCTAGGCAATACTATGCACTCAGTTTGATACCGAGATTGACGATACGCATGAAATAGCAGATCAAACAGAAAGCTAGGTGACAAGAACGTTAGCAATTTAATATAGAAGTTGCTAACGCTGACCAAACTACCAGTCACTAGATAGCAAAAAACCTCAACTGGATAGCTGAGGTTTTCTTTTGTCTTAACAAGTGAGTTTAGACATTTACTTTGCGGCGCCTAAAACTTAAGGCTACTAGACCTAAACCAAGTAGAGCTAGCGAACCTGGCTCTAGAACCGGAACTGAAGTTGTTTGCAGCTGAAGGCTCGTAATCTCAAAATTCGTCCGCTCTGTCGCTCTCAAGCCATTACCTAAATCGCGCTGGTTCATGAAAAACAGCTGATTCACATCAAATAAACCTATGTCAATTGCAGCAGGAAAATTGGGCGCATCAAGAGCGGTCTTCCCTACCCTGTCCCTAAGAATAAGACCGATTGCATTATAGTTGGTACTTGGGGCTGGAGTGATAACCTCGCTAACAAAAGCAAGCTGATCCCATCTATAATCCTGCTGAATCAACACACTTTGAAGCGCAATATCGAGCGTGGCAGCCAACTCATTAAAGGTAATTACCGCTGGTTCATAATAAACGTCCACGCCTGATGTGGAGATAATAATGTCGGAGAAAGTTATAGTGCCGGTAATCGTTGAAAAGGCTTTCGCCTCATCTGAAATCGAGTATACGCTGGTGTCTTCGCCACCACCGTATAGATAATTAGCCGAATAGTTGTAAGTATAGGGTGTTGCCAATGACGGACCCGCGACTAGCAGCCCGGTTATTAAAGCAAATAATAAGCGCATGTTAAAACTCCTGATTAAGATACTACTGAAAATGGTATACCTGCTATTTAGGTTTTAACGCTAAATTAAATTATCTTATTGGCAGCTAAGTAACATTCCAGGCCAAGCTATTTATTAGCAAATTCAGGGCCAATATCTATATATTCTTTTTCAATCAATAAGTTATAGAAAAAGCTTTCCCTAAGCCCATTTATAATGTAAAAATAATCGACGTTGCTATCAAGGGCCCATCACTATTACAAATGATTAATCCATTTATACGCGACTACCAGGCTCAGACTCCATCATAGGGATATCGGCGTCACTAGACATCCTAAATCGAAACAAGGTGCGTCATCAGCAACCATTCCGAAGATCAATGGAACCAGAGATCGCCTTGGTAAGGCCATCATTTTCCCTGAACTTAAGAAAACTTCCTATGGCCTCTCATACCTTCCAAAACGAGACTCTATATTTTCGCTTGTAAACAGCAAAAACACTCTACACATATCACTCTAACTGAACCCATTTTTTTACCCTAACAGCGCCCCCTTGATGCGGAGAATGTGATACAGCCTAAACTAAAGGCCTTATAGAGGCTGAAGCAACTTTATGCACTGTAATTATCTAGCCTTTCTGGTTATTTAAATCCTTTCGGTATTTGACATGCGAGTCTATAAAAAAGCGTGGGTAAAAAGTAAAAATGAATTAGAATAGCGCTTACTCTGATATAAAAATCGTTGATAATCAGCCTTTATGTCATATATTTATTTAGAAGTTTTCTAATCTTATTATTCATGAAAAACAACAATTCTTTACGCCAAACCATTATCACAGCCCTAGAAAGTGATTTAGCCGCTGCGGCAAAAGCTGCAGAGTCCGCAAGGCAAACCGCAACCCATAAAGAGTCCGTAGCTGAAAACAAATACGACACCTTTGGTCTAGAAGCATCCTATTTGGCACACGGCCTATCCATGCGTGCCGAGCAATCGCTACAAGCCATCGCTGCTTATACCTCCCTACCCTTTAAAGAATTCAACAACAATGATCCAATCGCCTTAACAGCATTAGTCACAGTGCTAACAGAGAGCGACGAAGAGAAAGTGTTTTTTATTGGCCCAGAAAGTGGCGGGGTAACATTTTCTTGGCAAGGCAAAAACGTCATGGTAATAACACCTAAAACGCCATTAGGCCAAAAGTTAATGGGTAAGCGTGTGGATGACACCGTTAAAATTACCGTTGCTGGTAAGCCTGTAAGCTATGAAATATTAAAGCTAGAGAATTAGTTGTTGGCAAAAAACCATAACTGCCTGATATAAGCTAACTTCGTCATGCCGGGCCACGACCCGGCATCCAGTTACTTCACCATTTAACTGAGGCATACGCTATTGAGCTGGCAGACACTTAGCCCTTAAAAAAACCAACGCCGCCTCATCTAACGCACTTTTTGAAAGATAATTGCGGCCGCTTTTATGGCTAACAACAAAGCCCTTCTCGGTTTCCCTCAGTTCACTTATATCCCCCCAAAGAATGCACTGCTGGTGCTGCTGGCTATCGGTGCTAATACCCTGCTCATCTAGGTGTAGCTTTACCTTGCTGCCCGAAGCGCGGCTAAGCATCTGCCGGGCAACCCACCAGCCACGGCGGTAACGTATCGAAAATATCTCCACAACTGCCAGTGACAACATAAACCAGGTAGCGTAACCATTCGCCTCAAAATAAAATAACCCGGCAGCAATAGCCAACAGCATAATAGCCTTGCGATAAGCGTTAACGCCGGTTTGGCTATGAGCAGATTCGTCAAAACATTCGCTGAAATACTCACGATTAAGAATATAGTCGCTGCTATGGCTGGGGGCGTTTACTGCATCGGTTGTGCTTTCATCAGTGGTTTTTTGGTCAGTCATATGGCGCTGCTTGTGATTGTAGTGGTGGGAAAGGAGCACTAATGTGCAAAAAGAGCGGCATGATTATTTTTTAACTGTTGCGCCCCTTATAATTCTCTTTTAATTTACTGCCTACTTAGGCCAGTTAATATCGTAGCGGGTGCTTCTGCCACCGCCGTCTAATTTAGTAATACATTTTTTTTCTAACAGCTCTTGTAAATGCCGTGTAGCCGTGGCTTTTGCCACGCCCGCTATACCCATGTATTTTTTTGCATTGAGCTTTCCCTCAAAGCCTTCTGGGCCAGCATCTAACAAGCGGTTGAGCACTTTCACTTGCTGGGGATTCAAACCCTTTTGCGCATGCGTTTGCCAATATCGCGTTTTTAGTAATACAAAATCGATACGGGTTAGTGCTGTCTGCAGGGTGTGCTTGAACGTTTCTAAAAACCATTGCATCCACGCGGTAATATCACAATCACCTTTTTGGGTGGCTTCAAGAATAGCGTAATAGCCATTGCGATTTTCCATGATACTCGCAGCCATGGCATAAAAACGGATAGCCTGATGCTCGGCCTGCGCTAAGGCATAATCACTTATTGCTCGCGCTAAACGGCCATTACCATCATCAAAGGGGTGCAAGGTAACAAACCAGAAGTGTGCTTGGGCCGCTCTCAATATAGGATCTAAGCTTTGGTCTTGTTCACTTTCAGCTAGCCACGTTAAAAAGGTATTAAGCTGCGTCTCTAAGCCTACTCTTGCTGGCGCTTGAAAGTGCACGGTGCGTTTATGATGCGGCCCAGATACCACCTGCATAGGCTCATCACCCCGCAGTTGCCCTACTTTTACTGACTCAAGCTTAAACTCGCTTTCATCTTTTTCAGGGAATAAGTAGCAATGCCATTGCAATAGCCGCTGCAACGTTAACGGTGCGGCGTAATTTTGTGTGGCATCGAGCAGTAACTCAGCTAAACCTTCTGTTTTTTCAGTTTCAGCGCTTAGGCCTGCCTCCTCCAGCCCTAGGCGCTTTGCCAATGAAGAGCGCACGGATTCAGCATTCACCACCTCGCCTTCGATAGCTGAGGATTGCACAATATTTTGCAGTAAGGCATCGAGGTTGGATTTGGCACTACTCTCTTCAGCTATAACCCCAGCCTTGCCCAATAAACTACCTTGTAGCTGGGTAACTTCACGTAAGCTGGCCGCCAGCGCATGACTATCCCAATGCATATTGGGCCAGCTACTTTGCTGCCAGATCCATTCTGGTGGTTTCTTTTGCGGCGACATTTGCGCTACCCAATAATTATAACCAGTTGATTTTATTAACTTTCCACTAAAATGAGCCGAATAAAAACCCTATTCGGCTCACCTAAAGAGCCAATTATACAGAGTATTCGGCTCATAGCTACATAACAGCACTGGGCTCCCGCGTTCGCGAGAAGAGAGGCTGCCCCACTAGGGCGAAAGCTAAGATACTAACTACTAAATAAACAGCAGTGCTCATAAAAACATGTTCACTGTTTATGCTTGTACATTAATAATGAACCGCCATAAATAATGAACACAATAAGCTTATGCCCTATAGATATAGTTGTAATGCCCGCGGCTACAAACCAACAACTCATCCAACAAGAAACACTCTTTAGCTGTTACATCGCTAGGGGCAGTCGATTTTTTGATACCCATCGTTCGCTTATCTTTTTTCAAGTAGCGATACATAGTTTCAAAGCGCTGGTTAAAATCTATCGCTTGGGCGCGTAAATCATGAAAGATATAATCGAAATTACCATAGGTTAAAGTAACGCCGGCCAAGCCTATCTCAATCATCTTATGTAAATAATGCTCATAGGCTTGCGCTAAATACCTAGCAACCTCCCCATTATCATAAACCGGCAGTTGCATGGTGTTGCTAGCGTCAAGCACACCAGCGGCTAATGATGCATTGCCTTTATTACCCATAAAATAATATGGCTTATCGTTACAGCTAATTACCTCTGTTTCAAAACTACAGTGGCTAAGGCCGCCATCGTTAACAGCAGCTAAAGGCGGGCTAGTAACCACCTGCTGCTTTGTTGTTTTAGTAGCCATCTTTATGGTAATGCCTAATTTTCGCGCGTAAGGCTTTAGCAACAATGACTGTATTAAAGGCGTGTTTTTTTGAAACTGATTAAAACTGGGTAAACTTTTGCCTTCACCACTGGCTTCGATTTCACAATACAGCTGTTCGTTATAGGTTTTGGCCACAGAAAAGCAAAATTGACTGGCTTGGCTGCCTGTTGAAACAACAAGCAATAGCATAAGTAGAAAGTGGCTGGGTAGTGTTGGCATGTTTATATTTACTTAGTTTAATTGTATCGATTGTAATGGTTCATAGGCTGAAGCCCAACGCCTATAGTTAAGTTCACCGAACCTGATCTTTAATATTCTTACCCTAAATCGTAGACACTATTATACAACGCAAGAATTTGATCAAGCCTAAGCCCTTTCAGCCCCAGTGCTTTTAAATCCACCCCTTCAGTTGGCATAGCCTTAATAATTTGATGCATATCGGCTTTAATCGTTTCTGAAACAGCAATCTTTGTCACTGGCGAAAGCAACTGAGATATTTTCAACACATCATTTCTATGCTTTTTTATTTTTCTAGAATCAACGGATTCACCCTATAATTTTCGGCCCGTTAACTCTGACCAGGCCTTCATTTTAAAAGGGATAATATATTCAACCCTCAAAACAGAAACGCCATCAATGATATCCTTACCTGCTTGAATACACTGATAGTAATCATCGCCCAGCAAAATTGCTGACAAGCTCGATACATCGTCACCCACCGGGATAGGTGTTAGCTTATTATCATGTTCCAGCAAAAAATTATCGGGTGCGCGTGAAAATAACTCCAGCATCACCGGGTAGTTGGCTTTTTTCGGGATACTAAAACGATAAAACTGTTTATCGCCGGTACTTTTTTCTTGATGTTGGTAGTTACCGTCTATAACAAAGTCCCAAAACTTTTTTGCAAACTCTACACTTAGCGACTCTGCTGAGAGCACAATATCTAAGTCTTTTGTGGCCCTAAAATCGATATCTGCCTCTTGCATAGACAAATAACAAGCAACCCCACCAATTAAGGTGTAGTTTTCTTCAAAGCCTGCAAAGTGCTTGCGAAATATTTCTAATCCTTTAATCATAAATCCCTATTCCAAACGTCGCTCAAGAGTTCCTCTCGCGCTATTACCACTCGGTCATCCGTCTCAGCAGCGAGGCTCAAATACAACGACAAGCCGTCAACAATACCCCGCGCGCTTAATACCGCAGGGTCATATTTCCACAATTCTACCGCAACACCCTGATCGTTGCGCCGAACTTGCTCGTGTATAACCATCAGTTTTTTTAAACTTGCCCCGTCTCGGTATGATACCGCCACTGTTTTATTTTTCGGCATCATCAACAAACCTAATTCAGCTAAAGCTGACTCACCCGCTAACTGCCGTAATTGCGCAGCATGCTGATGATAATCATGTTCATCAATCCAAACCCGTTTTTTAATGGGGCTGGTTAAAAAAGGCTGGGCTAACTGCCACAACTCTCGATGCTCAGCAGTAAACAACAATCGCTTGATACGGCCTACAACTTCAAGCCTAGCCAGGCCAACTGCAACTAATTCACCATAAGCGCGAGATACTGTCATTTTGCTTACCGCCAAGCGCTCAGCAATTGCCAGCGCTGCTTGCTGAGTATCCCAACGGTCATACAGTTTCAATAATACAATCTGTTGCGCCACAGCCCCCAGCTTGCTGGCTTTATCTTTTAAGGTATCTGAGCGCCCAAAATTCTCACGAAGGTCAGTCCCCAAAAAAGGCAGGTACAATTGCTTGCCTGGCACAGCAAAGGCAATGCGCTGGCCTATCAAGCGTTTGCGGTTGTAAGATGTGGTCTCTTGCACCACATAGATAACAGGGCCTTTAAACTGCTTTGCAACAACGCCTATATGTTTTTTTAAGCGAGTGGCACTATCTACCTGCTCAACCTCCTGAGCCAGCATCAACAAGCAAGTTTGGCCATCTAGGCGCGCACACTGATAGCTATAGCCCGCTTGCAAATACAGGGGTAAAGAAGCTGCCATTGGCCATGGTTCACCCAGCACAAACTCAGTGTAGACCTCATTAATATAAAGGCCTAGCCGATTAGAGAGCTCTGATTTCACGACAACACCTTTACTTTCATCAAGTTAACACGAAAAATGCACGGTAACATCGGCAATGTTACTGTGCAAGTCGAATGTTACAGTTAAGCCGATATTATTAGAAAAACAACTTAAACCATTGAACCCGTTAACTCTCTGACAACCCTAGCCACACCTCGCGCCGCTTTTTCGGCTAGGGCCTAGCTGGTGATCGTTGACCCAGCAGATGCTACGTTGTTGCCACGGTCTTTTTCCCAATGGATATTAGGTTTGGCGAGTAACCGCAAGGCGGCTTCTATTGAGAATATGAGACTCCCGCAAGACGTTGCCTCAATAAATAAGCAATGTGCATTTTTTGCATATTGCTCGTTAGCATGGGTTTTAGTGACTAAATCGCAGCACTAACGCTAATTTACGGCCGGTTTATTGGCCGGATTGATAACAGGCAACATATTGATATTCATATACTTTTTACCACTTATTAGTGATTTAGCCAGCCAAAATGGCCGGATTATGCCATTGCTATCCAACCCGTGCTTTAAAGGCTAAGCAAGTTTTATCTGCCCCGAATGGCACTTACTTAAGCCATATTTCTTCACTGCTTTGTCATACCCAAGGCACTCGCTACGCTCATGGGGCAGGCCCTACCGGCGAAAGCCGGTATCCATATTCAACAGCTGGATTCCGGCTCGGAGGCCGGAAAGACTCACACTTTTTGCTTAAGTAAGCGCCATTCTTATCTGCCCCCACTAAAGATTCCTAAATTCCATGTAACGGTAGGTCTGGCTAAAACTACACTGAAATAAGCTAAAACGGACAGGGACAAAGCCCTTCAACTCGCTCACCGGTAATAGGATGATCAAACGTCAGCGTGGTGGCATGCAACATCAAACGATCGGCCATAAAGAACGCTTCATCGCTAGCATACAAATCGCAGCCTAAAATGGGATGGCCTATCTCGCGGCTGTGGATGCGCAATTGATGGGTGCGGCCCGAAACCGGCATAAAGCTCACTTTCGTCGTAGCGGGCCCTTGGCAACGTTCCATCACCTGATAGTTGGTCTGCGCCAGCTTGCCGGTTTCAAAACAGATTTTTTGTAAGGGAAAGTTAGGCTTGTCTTTGGCGATGGGAAATTCAATCGTGCCCTGCTCATCCGCCAAATGCCCATGCAACACCGCCGTGTAACGCTTGCTCACGGTACGCACTTGAAACTGTTTGGTCAGCTGCGCGTTAATCGCTTTGTTCAATGCCACCAGCATAATGCCCGACGTTCCAAAATCCAGGCGATGCACCAGCGTTGCCGTGGGGAAATCTTGCACTAAACGAAAATGCACCGAATCCTTATTCAACGGATGTTTGCCTGACAGGCTCAGTAAACCCGTGGGTTTATTGATCAGTAGCAGGTGTTCATCCTGATACAGAATCTTGATGTCGTCGTGACATTTGGGGACGATGAACGGATCGGCTTGCGGTTGCATAACTTTTTAATCGTGTTTATCGATAGTGACAGTGATTTGCTTACTATTACCCGCAAACCACTTCTGCACATACAACGACCCCACAATCGGAGCCTTGCCTTCTTCGGGCTCTTCCTTGTAACGCACGCTGTTCTTAGTTTCTTTTTCAAATGTAAACTTAACGACGGCCTTAGACATATTGGTTTCTTACCCCACACTGGTTAAATACTAAAACTTTACTCTGGCCCGAATGGCACTTACTTAAGCCATATTTCTTCATTGCTTTGTCATACCCAAGACACTCGCTACGCTCATGGGGCAGTCATACCGGCGAAAGCCGGTATCCATATTTAACGGCTGGATTCCGGCTCGGGGGCCGGAAGGGCCTGCCCCGTGAGCAAAGCGAGTGCTGTGGGTATGACTCACACTTTTTACTTAAGTAAGTACCATGCTAATCTGGCCCTAATTATTCGACACTCCTAATCTGAGGCTCCCACAATACGCCTCCTTTTACACTCAACCGCGCATTAAAAAATGGCGAACCCAGCCCAAGATACAAACAACAAAATCCAAGGCGCTAACGAAGCTGCTGTTAGCTTGTTCGAATTCTCCGGCGAACTATCACTAGTCTTACTCACCTGCTGCGCATCCGTCAGCTGTTTTTGCAACTGCTTAACTTTTTTGTCACGCTCACGGTTGTTGGCCTTTGCCTGGATTCTAACCGTTGCCATGCCCTTTTCAATCGCTTGCTGTACTTCTTTGCGTTGTTGCTTGGTAAAACTCACAGGCACAACGCCAGAGGTAATTGTTTGTAGCTGTTCTTTGGCTTCAGAAGACAGTTTCGGTTTATTACTTTTTTTATCAGATCGGCTTCGTGTAGCCATTAGACATGCCCTATTAATATAGTGGGATCAATTGTAGTGGGCCATCATCGCAGGCCAGTGGTTAGATTAAAAGGGCTGCCCCTTTAACGCCACTGGCTTGAATTTCACCATACAACTGTTCGTTATAGGTTTTTGCCACTGGAAAGAAAAATTGACTGGCTGGGCTATAAGCTGAAAAACCAAGCAATAGAATAAACAGAAAGTGAGCTGGCAATGGTGGCAACTTGCTATTCACTCACAACTTAAAAGGAGTATCACTCATCGCCTTTTAATGAGTCGTCCTCTTTACTTTCTGCTTCTTCATATTTAGCAATTAATGCCTCGGCTGCCGCAAGCGCAGGCTTTCGCCATTGCTGCTCAATACTCGATATTTCAAACTGCCGTTCATCTTTTGCACCAGACCAATTTTTTCTATCTTCTTCCTTGGGCACGGCATCGCTGGCGTCTTTAATCGCTATAAACACCATAAAGTCTGTATCACTCTCGGCACGCAGCCAAAACACCAGTTTGACCATTTCTTGTGCGCAAGCGATAACACTCAGCTTGCCAGCTATTAAATCGTTGCCACGAGCAACCACTCTTCGGCAATGTTTTTTCCAATTCGACTCATTGGTAACCCAGTCGGGACGAATCATAATATATTCACTCTAGCGATGACTCAGAAGCGAGCCACAAAAATGTAAGATGGAAACTAGGCCGTAAGCCATAAGCCATAAGCCATAAGCCATAAGCCCATGAATTATAGCGACCTTGTCCCTACTTCGGCTAGCACAGTCGCGGTTGTTAGCGCTTCTTGTATTGAAAGCAGTGCTGGGTCGCCCATAAATCAATAACAAGGAAATGGGATTAAGGGATTAAAGGATTAAAGTTTAACCAACCACATAAACAGGGATCAGATTAGACTTTAAACCTTTATTTAAAAGTCTTATCTGACCCCACTAAATGTATCTCCCGCTCAACCTCACGCTTACCTTCTGCACGAACTATCCGGATTTTCCGGATAGTTGCCCCCTCAGTAAGCTCTTGTTCTTTATAGATATTTCTTAAATGTTCATTAATGGTACGTACATCCCTGCCGAAGAGCTCAGCCATCTGTTTCTGCGTTAGCCACAGGGTTTCATGAGCACCATCCAATTGCACTTCAATGGCGTTGTTGTCATTTTCATAAATCAGTATTTGATTATTCATAGCACGTTCCTTGTTGCTGATCGAATATGTATAGCGGTGAGATCCGCCATATAACCCACCTTATTTAAACCCACTAGCAAGGAGTAATTGGGCATAGTTTTTCCCATTTCTAACACACAACCAGCCAAAACAACCCTGCCATAAGCGGGGTCAGATAAGACTTTAAACCTTTATTTAAAAAGTCTTATCTGATCTGACCCCACCAAATGCACTTCGGCTAGCACTGTCGCGGCTTGGGAAGTGGCGTCAGGAGAAAGGAGGAGAAAGCAGCGTCAGGTTTTGCCTTTTGCATCACCTACAATTCTACAATTCTACAACTACAGCTCATCAGCTTCAAAACCCTCAACTTGCTCACGTTCAAGCCTGACCTTGTTCTTTTTTTCGATAACGCTGAAATGATGATAATCTTCATGGTCGATAAGCGATATGGCTAAGCCCACTTCACCGGCACGGCCACTTCTACCAATACGGTGCATGTAATCTGCTGGGCTTCTAGGTAAGTCAAAATTAATCACCACAGGCAGTTTTTCAATGTCTATACCACGGGCAGCAATATCCGTTGCAATTAATACTTCAACCTCACCTGACTTAAAGTTATTAAGCACGCGGGTACGTGCACCTTGGCTTTGATCGCCATGAAACACTTTTGCGGTAATGCCACGTTTAGCGAGTTTTTCAGCTATGTGCACACAACGGTATTTGGCGTTAACGAATACCAGCGCTTGTTGCCATTGGTTTTGCTTTATTAAATGCGCTAATACGGCGGTTTTTTCACCCTTGTTAACGGTAAAAACACGTTGTACTAAGGTGCTAGTGTCGGCACTTTGTACTTGTATTTCGATGGGGTTGTTAAGCAATTGCTGGGTTAAAGCCTGTACCTTGTCAGGAAAGGTCGCTGAAAATAACAAAATCTGTTTTTGCTTTTTCCCAGGCCTATTAGGCATAAGCGCCAACAGCTCAGCGAGCTCGTCAGCAAATCCTAGGCTTAACATGCGGTCGGCTTCATCAAGCACTAGGGTTTTTACCCTATCAAGCTTAATGGCATTACTTGCAATCAAATCGAGTAAGCGGCCAGGGGTAGCCACTAAAATGTCGGTGCCGCCGCGTAATGCCAGCATTTGCGTATTGGCTGATACACCACCAAACACGGCAACGGTTTTAACCTCGCCGTTAAGGTGCGCCGCATAAGAGCGAATACTGTCAGCAACTTGCTTGGCCAGCTCACGGGTGGGCACCAAAATAAGCCCAGTCACAAAATTACCCTGCTTACTGCCGCGAGTTGAGGGCAATTCAAGGCTTAATTGTTGTAATAGTGGCAGCGCAAAGGTAGCTGTTTTACCCGAACCGGTATTGGCCCCTGCTATTAGGTCACGGCCTGCTAATACACTAGGGATGGCTTGCGCTTGAATGGGCGTAGGTTGCGTATATTCCAGCTCAGTTAATCGAGCCAGCAAGGGTGCTATAAGGCCAAGCTCTTTAAAGCTGGTTGCTGTTGTAACAGTAGTCATTGATATAAAGGGCTCGGGCTAAGGTAATGGCTAGTGATTTTAGCCTATTTACGGCCCATTAAGTTAGTGGAAGCTATGATTAGCAGGCGTAAGGCCCGAACACAGTCACTAGCCTAGCTAGAGCGAATAAGGGCTCTGGCCCACCGATTGATTTAGCGACTCTCCCCCGTTAAATTAATCAATAGGATTTAAGGACTCTAAACCCATAAATCTCACACGACTTTAAGACCAACCTCTTCTAGATATCGATAGGTATCATCGTAATAACTCCGAGGCCTGGTTAAATCGTTATCATCACCTTCCGGTACAACCACAACCATGCCTTGTCGTGCCCGGGTTAACAAAACGCGGTAGGCGTTCTTTTGGTATATCTGGCGTTCTTCTTTTTTTATACGTTGCCACTTATTGCCTCTGAATGAAAAGTTGTTCCACCCTTCTGGCGTATATCTGAAATCCGCATCCCAAACCAAGCACGCCCAATCCAACTCCAAACCCTGAACATGAAATTCAGTCGCCACATCCTCTAAATAATAAGACGAACGCACATGATCTTTGCCATCCAAAAACCAATTAACAGGATTAACAGGCGCTTTAACGTGCACACCCAATGGTCGCAGACGCTCAGCTTGGGAAGAAACAACTATGCCATAGCGCTCAGACCCCCTTGCCTGCTCACGCAACCACTCCCGCCCAGTCTCTAGATTACGTGTTAAAACGATGGGGTAGTTTTCGGATATTTCTTTAAAAGTATCTTGAGCCTGCGACAACTCCAGATCAAGAAGCTGTTTGACGAAAAGTGAAACATTCTCGCTTCGAAATGAACGCATAGACGACTTTAAATGCAATTGAGGAATGAACGTTGACCCTTTAATAGAACGTAAATCTTCAATAGTAGTTTCGCCACCATACTCACTATCAGATAACTGATCAGACGCATAAATTTTCCAGTCAGGAAAAGACTCTTTAACCGCTTGCGACCAACCAAAGATACCAGCTTCTCCCTTATTGATCTCCTGACCACCACCCACCAAACAAACTACAACAGCCCAATCCCTATGCCTATCCATGCAGGAAATTAAAAACTCAGGCTCCGACTGGTTGAAGTTGGGTTGCCCTTTTTTCATCCTCATAAAGTCGACAGTCTGCTTTTTATCCCAAGCCCGCTGAGCCTCATCAAACAGTGCAACATGTTCTATTGGTGCTTGTTCAAGATTAGCCAAACCATCATCCCGAAAGTGATGCACATTTTGGATAAAGGCTTTGACTTCGCTCCTCGCTTCTCCAATTCGTATCTTTTCACCCTTATCTTTGCTACGTTCGACTTTATCTCTAGCTAGCGCTTCTTGAAGAATAGATACCAAGGGGCCATTACCCGATAAAAACACACTGTACAACTCATCATCTTTGTCGATGTGCGCGGTAGCCACGTTTAAACCCACCAATGTTTTTCCCGCGCCCGGAACCCCGGTGACAAAAATAATCGCCTTCTCATTATTTGCACGTGAATATTTAATAATTTTTGCAACTGACTCAGAGGTTTTACTTAAGTTGATTGCACCAGCATCACTACGGGATATATCCACCACTGAATGCCCATTGTATAGCGCTAGTGTCGCCTCAATGATCGTGGGTGTAGGCTTATAGCCACTAGATTCCCAGTAAGCCGTATCAAGAGATGTACCAGTGATTAAGGCTAAAACACGAGAAATAACCTGCTCTAATTTAGCCCCATTACAGCAGATGGGTGAAAACAACTTATCTCTCGGTTGAGTGAGATCAGTACCAGGGTCACCTTTAAAATCAGTAGAGACTAATATAGGTGCAATGTATGCGTCATGACTACCTTCATGGAAATTACGTAAATCGAGAGCATAGTCAGTGACTTGATCAAGATCAGCCCCTAAAAAAGAAGAAGCCCCAACCTTAAATTCAACCACAAAGATAACACCACCGATAATTAATAAAACATCGATGCGCTTACCCATCCTCGGAATTGAATATTCGAAATAGATATGACCAGAAAACGTACTCAGTATTGATTGCAGCAATAAAATCTGTTCAACCCAGGCATCGCGTTGAGTGCCTAGTAGCGCAAAATGATGTTCAACCACCATCTTACCCATAATATGATCTTGGTCATCCGTACAGAAACTAGCAATAGTATTTTTATAGTAAGCTCTATTCATTAGCTTATGTTTTCTCTATTAGGGATTTAGTCATAATTACATACTTTTTTACCAAGGGAATATCGGCCGGCGCCCACTGAACGCTACTCATTTCATCCAAAGCCAGCCAACGCATTTCATCGTGATCAATCAATTCAAAGTCACCAGCCAAGTACTCAACCTGATAAGCCATTAAACGTACAACCTTAGTGCCATAGTCATAAATGCTTTCACCGACAAAGGCACCAACGTGGGTAGTGATATTAAGTTCTTCTTTTAACTCATGGGCTAAGCAGCCCTCAGGGGTTTCGCCTTCTTCTAATCTGCCACCGGGAATTCCCAATAGCCCGCCAGATGAATTCCAACCTTACGGCAGGCAGCGAAGACTTTATTGTTTTTGACTATTATCGCCGCAGTGACATCGAGTTGTTTTTTCATAATATCATTATTTTTTATATTCAATTATCAGTGAACGGCCTTGTAATCACACATTTATTTTAGTCTCTGCAAAATGTAAGAACTGGCCCAATCTTTTGAAATTATTATTACTTTATTATTACGAAATAATATCTTTTATTTCCTGCTTACATAGGGCGGGCATATTTATCGCATCTACGTTCATTGTTTGCATTTTCTCAAGATATGCCTCTGCTTCAACATCGCTAGGAAGATCAAATCTATTTTCTAAATGTAACGCTGTAAATCTCGATATTCCAAGAGCCATAAGGTTTAGCGCGTGCCGATTACATGATCCAAATTCTAAGTAGATATGATATGGCTCGACACTTTCCATCTCATCTTCAACTCCGTTTTCTGTAGCTACGTGTTTTAATATTTCAATATATGCAGAGAAGTATTTAACTAACCTGAAGCGAATCGCTTCTTCCAAAACGCCGAGACAGCCTCGAATAACCGAAGAAACACTAATATTGGGATCCTTCTCTTTTTTATACGCAACACGATCAGACAAAATTCTTCCAATGGACTCACCCCATACCCACTTATATGCTAAAAAACTAACCCATGACATGTAGGTATCACTAACGTTCCATTCAAAGCAACTTGCTAAAACTACAAATATTTCCTCCATTCTTCCTTTTGCCCCCTCCGTATATGGAGACATGGGCATCGCATCAGCTATGTTTGTATCATTTTTTAAATATTCATATAGGTCTTGAAGGTGATCGGGTCTCAAAGACTGGTTATTTTCGAGTATAGTTAGAGGGAGTGATACTTTTACCCCTTGTAATGCATTAATGGTTTTATCAAGAGCATCTGAGTTGTATTCATTGCGATAGTTTTCAATAAAATTTAGCTCTGGATCGACTAAATAATCATGATATAGCTTACCAAAAGCTGCTTCGGCTTCGGAGTCGTCCACATCATTTTTTGCCGTGACTGTATCGTCTAGCAGTCCTTGCACTGATAACCCTCCGTCTGCCATTACATTGCTAATGGCGGAGGATATCTCTTGTAGCCGTTCACCGCTATAACAATCGCTATTCCATTCACTTGGTCTAATGCACCAGATATTGCCATGAAACTCATGTAGCAAGCGACCAGCCCTTCCTGCCAGATTTAAAAAATCTGCCCTAGTCATGGGAGAGTCGCCAGACATCGGATTTTCAATAATAATGTGTTTAGCTGGAAGGTTTACGCCTTGAAGAAGTGTGCTTGTGCAACAAATAATTTTAATGTGGCCATTTTTAAATAAACTTTCCACGCCGGATCTAACGAGGGATGGCATGTTACCGTAATGAAAGGCAACGCCGCTCATTATGCACTTAGCCAACGGGTACTCTTCATGAACTTCACGTTTCAGGAAGTCAACAAATGCTATTATTTCTTCGGATGGCTGAAAATCAGGTGATAGATCGGAGACGTCGCAGGCAACATTTTCGGCTTGCGCGGGTCCATTAGAGAATGATATTACGGATTCTTTTTTCGAGCTAATGGCAAGTGCCAAATTTGCCCGCTGCATAGACTTTTTGTTTCTGAACTTAAATTTTATATCGACTTGGCCAACAGGTATTATTTCATTTCTGCTTAATAGAGATATCTCAAGTTTTTTAGGCTTTAGCTTAACCTCATAAACTAAAATTAGGTTTTGTGAAACTGGAGATACCTGTTCGACAAAATACTTCCCGTTAGAAACCCTCCCGAATAGGGATAAAAAATATGCGGGGTTTTTAATCAGCGGGCTTGCGAACAGTATTTTTACTGAGTTAAATCGAGAGAGTGCAATGTCGATAGCATTTTGTAGAATAATCCCTCTTTTTCCATTTTGTATTTCATGCGCCTCATCAACAATTAACGATGAAATAAATGGCTTGCCATCTTGAGAGTTGAGGAAGCTCATTAAACGCTCTTGAGTTAAAACATAGACAACAGCTTTTTTAATTTTTTCCTTGGCCACCGGGAACGGAGCCGTTCTGACAATGACATCACCCAGCCCCTCATTTCTGAGGGTTGTTCGGATCCTGTATGAAACTTCCGATATTAACGCTCTAGTAGGAACCACATAGACAATGCTTTGTCCAGAATCAGCTTTTATTTTTCTAACGAGATCTAAATTAAGAACAAATGACTTTCCTGCAGAGGTTGGAGCAGAAACGCTAAGCGATTCCTCATTATCAAGAGATCTAAGAAATTTATACTGAAAATCAGTTAACAAAGTGCTTCTTTCTTCATCCATGTAAATAGTATTTTCTGCTTCCCTGGCGATAGATTCTAGCTTTAATGCAGGCGACATCGCCCCTGAATTTGAACTTACATGTCTGTCTCGAAGTAATGACCGGCTAGGGAAATTACCTATTCGTGAAAGAATAAGGTCGGCAGCGGAAATTACCTTACTGCATTCCCCGTTGGTATATTCAATTAACCTTGTAATTATTTCATAAGACAAGGAGATTTCATTTGGGTTATCTGAAAGGGACAGAATGGATGAGTAGCCGGCTAAGCTATTGATCTCTCTATCATCGAAAGTAATTTTTTTATCTGATTGTAAGTCGGCTGGAAACTGCTTACAAATACTTGCAATTTCTAGATTTCGTATTAGTGCGTCTATATTTTCAGTTACAGAAGTGTTCACAGATCAACCTTAATCAAGCGCCGCGTTAAATGCATTTCTAAATTCTACTACAGAAGGGAAAGGCAGGAAAAAAACATCAAATTTAATATGCTTGTTGTCAAATTCATTAAATCTTTTCTGGATTAATTTGGTTAGCCTGCTTCCATCTTTTAAGAAGGCATCAAGAAATTCTTTGAGAACTTCATCAGGTGCTCCCTTGTTTGTCAGGCTGTCAAACCCTTTAAAGTCATAGCCAATTAAACAGGCATGGTTAATACAAACATCGGGGCCAGGCTCTCCGTGAATAATTAAGTCAGAAATCGCACCCCGTATTTTCTCATCCGCATATTTAAAATGCTTAGTTACCATTGTGAATTCGTGTTGATACATCTCAATATCGTGAAATTGATCAATACTTTTTATAGCATCAGCTATTGCTGAAGATGACTCCTTATAAATTTTTGATTCACCAAAGAAAAAATCGACTAACCCTGTGTCTTGATTGAAACGAGCATGAATTCCGTCGGAGCCTTTTACTTCATCCTTATGATTGGTTTTTAGCTCCATTTTTGATACTACCTGTGGAGCATTCAATACCGCCTCTATTAAGAAATAGAGAAGTAGCTCACCAGCCTCACCAGTTTTGTCGGGAGATTCATCGGTAATATCTGGGTGCCGAAAAAGGTCTCTAGCTTGCTTTATTAACTTAGCTGATTGTTGGGCGGTAAGGAGTTCCGGCCTATTTCTGGCGGCAATACAGTAGTCGATAATATAGGTGTAAAGCATCTTTGCCAGCGCTTTAACCATGGGGCGACCATTTCCATCGAGCTTAATATAATGCATTCTAATTTGTGCGCTTAAGCCGTCAACAGTGTGCTCGTGCTCTAATACACCCAAACAGTTATTGTAATCATCCAAATTAACAGATGTGTATTTGTTGATATCCTCTTGTGAACTCATTTATTCTTTTCCTAGCGCATACCTGAAAATATATTAGATCAGACTTGCAGTATCATAAATAATATTATCAATGGTTAGAATTGTGTTTTTTACCACTGAAATCAGTCTTAAGATGGGCTTAACTTAGTGCAATTCTGGCCAGAGTAATATAAGCCAAAGGGCCAGTGACTTTTTATTCAAATACAATCTACTTCGCATCACAAAACCGCCACAAACTCACCAACCACCCCAAAACTCTCAACCTGCTCACCCACCAACACAACATCTCCAAACACACCCACACTACTCATCGGCGACAACACAATCTTACTGTGCTCCCACCCTCCTGCATCATTGCTCACTTTCTCACTGTGATAACTTTTTACCGTATAACTACTGCCAGTCTCCGTATCCTGAATATGCGAAGATTCCACCAATACAATCTTGCCATTGCGCG
Organism: Dasania marina DSM 21967; assembly: GCF_000373485.1. Taxonomy (NCBI): domain Bacteria; kingdom Pseudomonadati; phylum Pseudomonadota; class Gammaproteobacteria; order Cellvibrionales; family Spongiibacteraceae; genus Dasania; species Dasania marina. The sequence continues at coordinate 50,496 of NZ_KB891589.1, read as the reverse complement.
AACCACCTTGATCCGGCTTAAACAAACACCAAGCACCATTAGGTATACGCCGGTTCATGGATTCACCCACCACCTGCGCTACAAAATAACCGGGCTTATGTTCAAAGGGCTCTGGCAAACGCACCCAGTCACACACCTCAAGGTGTTGCTCCATACTAAAACCACCGGCAGCAGCTTTAATATTAAGCAAGGGTATTGCGGTGACGTAACGCTCTTCATCTGGGACATCAACCACTTCTAACTGCAAACCGGCATATTTTTCAGTTGGTATTAAGGGCCTTGCCAGTGAGACTGCCTCAGCACGCTCTTTAAAGTAGGCATTGGTTTCGGGGTCAACACTAAAAAAGTAGCAGCCTTTTTGGCCTCGGGTCATCAATGTGCGGTAGGTATTTTTAATAATCGTATCGGCTTTTTCTTTTGCCGCATCGGGATTTTCTTTTAACAATTTTTTAAAACCGCGAATGGAGGCGTCCATATTTGAGCGTTTGTGGGCATCGGTTATTACTTCGCCATCACGCACGATAAGGTCTTCGCCCACGATCACACCGATATAATCCAATTCCAAGCCTTGGCAGGTATGGATACATCCCACTTCATTGACCGAGTTACCCGCCATAATCCATAAGCTGCCATCGTTGGCTAGGTTCCATTGCGCTTCAAACCCGTATTGGGGAATGACGATATCCATCGCCGCTGCGTCATTGGCTTGCTTGCGGGAATCACTCACCCAATCCCAGCAATACCCCGCCACCATTCTGGCTTTATTCGCTTCTAGGTTTTTATCGCGGATCGCCTGCCTTAATGCGCAAGGGTCATCAAAGACTTTGAATTCATAATCGATACCTTCAAGCGTTGGGTTTGCCGTACCCCGTAACTGTACCGCGTCATCCACCCAAGCTAGATAGCCGTCGGAGCCATTACAGCGAAACTGGGATTGCAATTGCATCTCCTGCACATCAGCGCCCAGTTCGGCGGCCCATTGATGAATTTCAGCTTTGGTGCCGATATCACTCCAGGTCACCATTTGTGCTTCATCGATAAAGAACACAGCCAGTTTTGAGGCTGCGATCAACTCCTTCACCTGGTTTTCGCTATCTTTGTTGTAGCGGTTCTTGGCGATAAGACGATGTGCCTCATCAATAATCAACGCATCGAAGAAACCGGATTCAACACCTGTATAGGAAGCGGAACCTTTAAATAGATTATCAATACGCCCTTTAGTGATAGACCCTTTTAGGCGGGCGCTATACACCATCCTCGGCGCCTGATTTTTGGAGACGTACTGAGTAACCTTTTCACGCTTAGTCATTTCAACCAGCAGGTTAATGGCCACTACCGATTTACCTGTACCCGGCCCACCCTCAACAATCAATACCTGCTTTTTATCAGCAGTCTTATTGACCGCTAAATCAATTGCCGTTTCATATACCAGCTTTTGATCATCGATCATTAAAAACTCGGTATTACCCTGAATCATAGACACTAAGCTATCAGCAAGATTTTTGGAGGGTTTAATCTTGCCATGCTCGATACGGTACATAATGTCTGTCGTATCGCCGTGTTTAACAAATTGCTTTAGAAAGGCATTGAGCTTTTTGACATCTTTTGAAATAAATACCGGGGCTTTGTTGATATGCTCTTGATAGCAAGGGTCATTAATCGCCTCTGCGGAATCAAGATTATGTAAATAGGCACAGGGCCTAAGCGCTATGGATTCCAGCCGTACAGTTTCGTTGTAATCTTCTATTAACGCCGCATAGGACCAGGCTTGGTAAGAAGGGTGATTTGTTTCACGCACACCACCGCCCAGCGCGGTTCTTACAATGGCGTCTTTGCTTGTAGTCTCAACTTTTGACCATTGCTTTAATTCAACAATCACCGCCGTATCAACGTTATTATGATCTTTACCCGTCAGGATAAAATCAACGCGGTTATTGGTTAGCGGAATATTGTATTCAATCGATACCCCCGCATCCGCAGGGATCTCGGGGTCATTCACAACAGACTCCATAAACTGCATAGAGTTACGCCAAGACGCTATTTCATTCTCGGCTACCGTGCGACCAAGACTGCGCTTAAATTCCAACAGGATTTTTTCATGAATGATATTGCCACGCACATCATCTACAAACTGCTGCTTATTCTCCGAATAGACAATCATTAGTTATTAATATCGCCGTCTTTATATTCAGTATATTTTTTCGAGCTCCCCCGTACTTTATCTGCAGGGTATTTAGTGTCGTTCTTTTCAATTTTATTATCTACAGCCTTGAGGATATCTACCCCTAGCTTATCGGCTAACCTGATAAGGTAAAGCTGAACATCTGCAATCTCATCAGCCACTTCATCAAGCGTATCATTGGATAGATTTTTAGAGCCCTCCTCTGACATCCATTGAAAAGGCTCAACCAACTCCGCCACCTCTACACTGAGTGCCATAACTAGGTTTTTAGGCGAATGGAACTGATCCCAGTCTCTATCGCTGGCAAAGTCTCGCAACTTGTTTTTTATTTGTTCAAAATCACTCATATAGACGCCTATTATTCATTACTGACGGCCAAACCATCAAATCCCACCCACAGCAAAAAACTCATAGCAGCAGGCCGCTATAAGCATGATAGAAAGAGAGAGAATTATTTTTTAACGACAAACTCGCAACCACTAACAACTCCTATCTGTTAAGCGAGCTTCCTAATCACACATCCTGTGCTGTTGCTTTAATCCATTCCCTGAGGCCACGCTTACTCCTACGTTGGCACTCAGTTATTCAGGAAACTGATTTTTATTTTTCAGGCGGGTAGTAAAGCATAGATGTGCTACAGGGCCAAGGGATAAGACAAGAGTTCCTAGTTTGTAGTCTCTAGTTCCTAGTAAAAGATTGTGGGCACTGGCTTGGGGGGCGGTGTGACGGGATAAGAGAGGAGCTCTTAGTTTGTAGGCGCTAGTTTCTAGTAAAAGATTATGGACACCGGGTCGGGGCCCGGTGTGACGGGATAAGGAGGGTCGCTGGTTTCTAGTGAAAGATTGTAGGCGCCGGGTCGTGGGGCGGTGTGACGGGATAAGAGAAGAGCTCCTAGTTTGTGGTCGCTGGTTTCTAGTGAAGGTTGTGGGCACCGGGTTGGGGCCCTGTGTGATGGGATTAGTAACGCTGCATGCGGGTTCTATTACTGGGATTCGCTGCCTTTGATGCTATGATAACTGACTAATGGTTACGGCCATCTATGTAATCAAAACAACAATGTAGGTTTCGTTATGGCAAATACACCCGATAATGGCAAGGCTAATAACAGCCCATCTAATTATGAGAAGGTGCGTGCCGAGCAGCTGGAGTACAACTCAAAGCGGGCCAAGGGCTACCGCGAGCAAGCACTAAAGCTATTCCCTTGGATTTGTGGCCGCTGTACCCGCGAGTTCGATCGCCCGGGGCTCTCGGAGTTGACGGTACATCACGTCGATCACAACCACGATAACAACCCCACCGATGGCAGTAACTGGGAGTTGCTGTGTATTTACTGCCACGACGAGGAGCATAGTAAACACGAAAACCTAGTTCGCTATGGTAGCACCACCGAACGCAAGCGCGCCCCTGCTACCCACAACCCTTTTGCCAATTTAAAAGACATGATGAAATAGTTAACGCTGCTCAAAGCTGCCTAGCCTTTTAGATGTATAAGCACAGCATCGCTATTAGGTAATAACTACAGCTCAAAAATTAAACAGCACAAACAAAAAAGCCCGTATCAATTGATGCGGACTTTTTTGTAATCTTGGTGGTGCCTAGCGGGATCGCAGCGCTGGCCTCAACACGGTCAAAGTCACTTATTGCGACTTATGACAACTACATTTGTTTATTGATCAATATGTAACCTGCCACGTTACTGTACACATATTGACCGCGCACTGGCTTTACGCATTAGTCGTAGAGTTTCGCGCAGCACCTCACAACAATTACTTGAGTAGCGCACCTTGCACCAGTTGCTTAGATATTTATTGCAACGGCCTCTTAATCTTAAAGCTATTTGTGCTCAAAATTGCAGGGGCATCGCGGGTCTGCCGGACTCTAGTATCACATTTGAACCGCGATAATAATCATTCAATCCCATAGTACATATCCTTCACCTCGCTATGATCTTTCTTTGGCTATTTGAATTTCTCTTTCTTTTTCTCTCTCTCTTTCTCTAGCCGTTATACCAAAGACAAAAGCCACTGTTATTCCAATAGAACACTTTAAGCTTGTCGCGGCGACGATTACAAAATACAAACAGCGCTGTATCAATGCCAGATTTGCGTCTGCAGGCTGAGCTACTATAGCTAAACGCTAAATAACACGGCTTCGCGTGAACTCTAAGCCATGGACTTAGTGTTAAAGCCCTATAATTTTCCTAGAAATAATTCGCTCAAATTCATATAGTGACCTCATACACTTGAAGCATCTTAATTAAATTTGCCAAACGAGGTTAGCCGCTAGCATGACTGTTGAAATTATGGAAAAAGCACATATTGCCAAAAACAAACCCTTTTACACCGAGCTAAAGAAAGGCAAACGATATTTATGGTGTAGCTGCGGCTTGAGTAAGACACAGCCCTTTTGTGACCAGTCTCATGTTGGAACTTCATTCAAGCCTGTACTTACCGTTGGCCAATATGATGGCGAAGAAGTTTTATTTTGTGGTTGCAAGCAAACCAAAAATGCTCCCTTTTGCGACGGTGCACATAATAATATCGATGATGAATACAGTTCAGATTACCCGAATAGTAGTGAAAATAAAAATGTACTTGAGGTTCTTGCTGATGAAAATGGCTTAGCAATGTTGGACGGCGGTTGCTATGTGTCAATAGTTGCCAGTGTTGCCCGTGAAGAGCACGAAAATATCAGCGTAGGCACTTTAATTTCAGAAAAACAAGGCGCTCAATATCAATCTCAATTTTATCTAGAGTCTTCGCAGGGGCAGTCTTCCGTTCTCAGCTTTTCGGATAGCCATGTAGTTATTTTGGTTACTGAAGGTAAGGGCGTGATCAACATTTCCGGCAAGAATTTCTTTATTGCGCCTGAAATGGGTATTTATGTTCGTCCGAATGAAGCTTTCTGTATTAAAAACACTGAAACTGAAAATATTAAACTCTTTGCCTCCGTCTGCCCAAGCGCTGAGGCACCCAAAATTTTAGATTCTATGCCGAGTAATTTTGCAGAAGACTATCCTGATAGAACTATTAAGGCCAACAGTGACAGTCGCAACCGAATGGCAGACAGATATTGGGAAGTGCTTGTCGACAAGCAAGTTGGCTGTACCATGGCAACTCAGTTTATTGGCGAAATTCCTGAATCTAAGGCCTTACCCCACCGGCACCTTTATGAAGAATCACTGGTGATTCTGAAAGGAAGTGGTTATATGTGGACTGAAGGTCGCAAAGCCAAGGTTACTGCGGGCGACATTATTTTTCTTCCTCGTAAACAGGTTCATTCGCTACAAGCCACGGACCCCGAAGGCTTATATTTGGTTGGCGTTATTTATCCAGGCGACAACCCCTCTATTAATTACTAGCCCAGTTATTCAGGGTTGCGGGTTACTAAAGGTTTGTGTGATTCGCCCCTGACTAACAAGTCGACCCAGAAAAGGTAAGCACACTACTGGTGAGTGCCATTGAGGCTTCGAAATTCACCGAAATTATATATTCTTAGGCAGGGCCTATGTTATTGGTCTGGTTTGGAGAGTAGCTCAAAAGAATCGTCGACCTTGCGTCTGGCGTCGTCTGTTAAGTAGGGCCTAAGTGATTGAACCATGAGCTCGTAACCTTCCTTAATCGTATTCCTGTCGATATTTTTCTCTTCAACATCGATATAACTAAGCCAATAGTCACTGATTATCCAGCCAATAGTAATCAACGCAGAAAAATTGTCCGACTCGTCAAGGCCTACCAGAAATCCCTCGGCGATCAGTGATTTAAAAAATTTTTCTACTTCGACAATACGCCGCTTCCTCAACTCACCGAAGCTTTTTTTCAAACATGGATCATTCTGCAGTAAAGGGGTTAATTCTCGATAGAAAAACCGGTAATTCCATATCATCATCAATTGCCGATAGAACATTTCTGCCATGTGTTCTGCGGTAGGCTGAAGGTAGTCGTCACCCCAATCTGTTTCAATTTCTCTAGCCATACGGTCAAAAATTGATTGGATCAGTGATTCTTTGTTTTTAAAGTGATAGTGGAGGTTACCCCTGCTGAGATTACAGGCCTCTGCAATACGGTTTGTTGAAACATGGCGGGCACCACGTTCATTAAAGAGTTTAATACCTGTATTAACAATCAACGCTTGTGTGTTTTTAGTGCTCATATAAATCGCTAGCAGTTCACTTTTTGGGTTAAATGACCGGCTACAATTACCATATAACTAGCCTTGCGTAAACTCCCTCGCGCAATTTTCTTGAAAATCCAACGTGTAGAACCTTAGCATACCGGGCAAGCACGCCCAAAAAAAGGGCAATCATTGAATGACTGCCCTATGGGCTGAGCGCTATTACTTGAAAGCTATGCCAATAGATTTTTGTGCTTCGTTAGTGCTTGCAACAGCTGCTCAATGTCTGCCTGGTTGTTATAGATGTGCATGGACACACGCAGGTTTCCATCTCGACATGAAGTAACAATCCCTTCCTCTGCTAGTGTGGCAACCAATTTATACATATCGGTAGATTTGATTGCAATCATAGGGCCGTGATAGCGGCCATCAGGATGTGTTGCCAGTTTAAAACCTCGCTGCTTCACCCCTGCCTTCAATGCTTCCGTCAATTCTGCAATGTGCTTTTCAATGTTGTCCACACCAATGGACTGTATCAACTTGACGCCGGCAATAACCGCATAGAGGTTCGGTACATTCGGGGTGCCCCCCTCGAAACGACGCGCCGTCATAGATGGTTGATTGGCGTAGATGTCCATTGCATTAATGTTTTCTTGGCAAAACCAACCGCTGGTAGTGGGTTGCAATTTCTGTATTATCTCGTTGCGCACATACATAAAACCAACACCGGAGGAACCCAACAGATATTTTTGGGCACCACCCAACAATACATCCACTCCCAGCTCAACGACATCAATCGGGATGGTTCCCAATGCTTGGTAACTGTCTAGCACCACCAGCGCCCCTCGACTGCGAGCGAGCTCCACAATGGGCTTAATGTCTAGCTTGGCACCGTTTCGGTAGCAGACGTGGGGGATAGATACCACCGCTGTACGCTCATCGATCATCGCCTCAAAATTCTCAAACGGTATGGTGGTACCGTCCTCAGAGGCTTTTACGTAAACCACCTCGGCACCACGTGCCTCATGCGCTCGCCAAATTTGCCCCGTCGTTGGGAAATCAAAATCTGTACAAACAATTTTATTGCGCTCACCGGTAAAGTCTATGCCACTGGCCAAAGAGCTAACCGCATTGCTAACAGACGGCGTAACGGCCAACTCATCGGGCTGACAACCAATCAGCTCAGCTAAAGTGCTACGAGCCGTTTCAAGTTGCTCTACCCAGAAATCCCAGCGGGCGCCATAGCGGTCGCGGTCATTCAGATAACTTTCGTACGCTTGCCTTACTTGAATAGACAGTGCCCCGTGGGAACAACTGCCCAAATAATTTGTGTGCTGGAAAATCGGAAACTGCTCACGAATAGACATAAATCACCTAATAGAATAAAACCAAAAATAAATTACAAATCACTAAATCATTTGACTGACCACTAGCCGCCATTGACCATGTCATAAACATAGCCAATCAGAACTAAGATCAGTGCAGCGGGAATAACCCACTGAAGCCAGAAAAAGAAAAAGCGGGGCACTATGCCATCGTCCCTGCCAAAAATTTGCATAAGGGTCTTTTTACGCCCCAAACCCCAAGTCAGTGCCAGTAGAGCCATACAACTGCCAAGCACCTGTAGCCCAGACCCGAAAAAAAGATCAAGCGTTGCAATGAGTTCCGGCTTGAAGGCTGTCGGTATCATTAATAACAACTCGATGCAGCCAAACAGTACGACGACCCGATTTCGGGTTAGTTTATGTTTGTCAAAGTCATCACTAACACCACCCACAATCACCTCGATGGCACCAATCGCCGACAGATAAGCCACTAGGCTGAATGCCAACAAAAAGAAACTGCCAACGATTTGCCCAAAGGGCATCTGATTAAATAAATGCGGCAAGGTAACGAATATCAACTGAGGCCCGCTCGCTAGATCCAAACCGAAGACCAAAATTGTCGGGATCACAAATAGAGCCGCCAACAGGGCCGCGCTGGTGTCACTAACACCGGTAAAGATTGCACCTTTCACCAGGGAAGCCTCACTTCTCATATAACTGCCATAAATGAGAATATAGGTACCCCCCAAACCCACAGAGAAAAACGCCTGCCCCATAGCCGCAAAAATACTCTTGAAGGTAAGCCGAGTAAAATCAGGTTTTAAAAATTCAGCCGCGTGTGCCATAGCGCCATCAATGGAGAATACCGCCGAAATCAAGGAGACCATGATGACAAAAAAGAATGGCACAAATATTTTGCTGACTTTTTCTATGCCTTTGTTTAGGCCTCGGTACACAACAAATAGTGCGAGCAATAATAAACTCGCCGCAATTGAATACTGCGTTGCACCATCTGAAAGTAACTCTTTATACGCCGGAATTGTCTCATCACTAAATCCGTATACTACAGAAAAGAAACTAGAGAACACCACATTGGCGATTACAATGAGGTAATAGGAATTGGCAACAAGAACACCAAATATTAGTAAATAACCAATAATCCGTCCCCAGATAGGGCCTACCGCTTTTGCAAAAGAGCCTACCGCACCACTGCGGGTTTCCCGGCCCAGTGCCCACTCACCGGTAATGGCAGGCACGGCGAAGATAAGCATAAAAATTAGGAATACAAATAGAAACGCGCTCCCGCCGTAGGATCCCATCATATAGGGAAAGCGCCACACATTGCCCAAGCCAATGGCCGCTCCAGCCATAGTTAGAAGCGTTGCCGTGTTGGATGAAAATATCTGTCTTCTCGCCATTAAACTTTTACTCGAAAATAAACCATGCGTGAAAAAAAACGCCTGCACTGTGTGCAAGCGTTACAGTTCTGAATAAGATCAGAAGAAAGTGTAGCTGGTTCTCACGCCAAACGTTCTTGGAGTAACGGGAACATAAGACAAGGCATTGTCGAGATTTTCATTGACGTCCACAGGACCCTCTTCATCGGTAGCATTGTTGACAAACAACGTTACTTTCCAATTTTCTGCCATCAGCGTGGCACTAAGATTCGCAGTCATATAGCTGTCAATCTCATGATAGTAAGGATTATCTTGGTTAAGCTCCGTTTGCGTGCTGCCGCGATAGCTAGTCGATGCGTAATAGAAGGTCTCTAAGCCGTTAGACAGCTGCTGAGTGTACTGAGCAAAGGCATAGCCGGTGAATTCTGGCACCATCGGCAATTCATCTCCCGTAAGACCTCGGCCAATGCCTACACTGACTGGCTCATCATCTTGCAACTCAGTATCGACAAAAGCACCACCAAGCCCCAATTCTAAGTTGCCACCCGCTTTCCATGTCAAATCAAATTCCAAACCGTCAATATTAGTTTCACCAATATTATCGGTAAAGCTGAACCCGGAAAGGGAGTCTTCTACTTGCATGTTATCCCAAACGGTACGGTATATTGCACCATTGAGTATCAAGCTCTCGTCTAGCCATGTCGTTTTAAACCCTAGCTCAATATTTGTTAATTCATCCGAATCAAAGCCGTCCGGCAATACCACAGAAGGATCTAGTACAATCGTGGAATTCACACCGCCCTGTCTAAAGCCTTGGCTCCAGGCAAGATAAAACAGCTCGCTTTCTGTTGGTGCCCAAGAAACATTAAACTTGCCGGTAAACTTGGAATCATCAACGCTACGCTTTTGAAACACTCGATCGCGACCTTGGAAACCCACAAAAGGATGTATCTCACGAGAATCTGTGGAGGCTTCACTATCAAACCAGCGCCCACCGATGTCCAACCCCCACTGACTATTTAGATCCACATGCACTTCACCAAACGCGGCGCTGCTAACACTGTCTTCTGTGAAGGTGCGGCCGAAGATACTGTTGCCGCCATTGAGGAAAAAATCATCCGCGTCAGACGCAGTTAGTGGCCCGGTTGCGTCACCATTGCCATCCACCGTTACCACGCCAATTTCGAAGTCAAGATCTTCCTCCTGACGAAAATAACCCGCGACAAAGTTAACTGGGCCCTCAAAATTACTTGCAAACCGCACTTCCATTGAGGTTATCTCTCGATCTTCAGACTGTTCCGATACCGCAGGAACAGGAACACCAAAGGCGATAAGAATAGGGGTGGAGTCGAAAGCGTAGTCAATATCGCGTTTCAGTTGATTGTATGTTGTGGTAAAAGTACCAAAATCTAGATTCCAGTTAGCTGTCAGGCTAACCAGGCCAACATCTTCATTCCAGGGCGTACGTGCATATTCACCATTCTGAAAATCACCGCTTGGAGCAATTTCTGGCATCGGCAAGGAGCCTAGAGGTGACGTGGATCCAGGGTAAGCAGACCCCTGTGGTATAAAACGGCTACGGCCGCCACTTTCGAGATCTTGGGTTGAGTAGGAAAATAACAAATCGAAGCTCTCTGAGGGTTGCCAAGCAAGATGTACTCGACCACCCGAAACGTCTTCAGTGTTGATATCATCATCGCCCAAGCGAATGTTGTCGACATAACCCGACGTATCATGTCTCCAACCAACCGCGCGCAGCCCGAGAACATCTTCAATTATAGGAACATTAACCATACCACTGATCACGGTATTAAGATCACCAGCTTTTTTGGTGCTACTAAGCTCCGCATCCACGGAGGCTTCTGTTTTATTAAGGCTGGGTTTATTGGTGATTTGCCGTATGGTTCCCGACATAGAGTTGGCGCCGTAGAGCGTTCCCTGTGGCCCTTTCAGTACCTCAATTCGCTCCATATCGTGCAGTTTGATGTCTAGCTGATGGCCACCGCCATTTTGGGTGAACTTGCCGGTGACAACCGCTTCGTCAATGTAGACCCCAACGGTACCACCGAGATCTGAGTTAACCCCTCGGATCACATAGTCTTTATCGCCAGGGCCATCGTCTTCAAAGTTGAGCCCTGATATTTGAGTAGCCCACTGATCAAATTGGGTAGCGCCAAGAATATCCAATTTATTGCCGCCCATAGCTTGGATAGCCTGCGGCAGATCCTGAACACGTTGCGCTGCGCCGCGCTTAGAGGCGGTGACCAAAACCTCCTCCAGATTAAGACTTGAGCCGCGGTTATCAGCCAAAGCGCTAGACGCAGAAAGCAGGACCGCAATGGATGTAGTCGTTAATGAATTTGACACTAAAAGAGATTGGATTCCGATTTTTTTCGAGCTTCTATTCATGTATTTACTCTCCCGCAGGTATATTTTTATCAGTAATATTATTAGTTTTATGATGCTTTGCCGTAGATGCCGTAGATCGGGGCAGACTTTATGAACAATAACCTTTTCACTACCAGCCCCAAAAAATTGAATCCCTTAGTAACTGTAGCGCCTGATGTAATTTCGCAATTCCTTCACTGCATGTAAAGTCATAGATTAGGCCTTGCGCCCTATCGACTGATTGCAACCCTGAGCTTAATCCAATTTTCATAGCGAAAGAGCGTCAATATTTTTGGCATTGACATTTCATAATCATCAAGAACGCTAGTAACGATAAGCACTGGCGCAGCTTTCTGACAAATACAGTGATCTGTAGAAACAACTGTTGTAGCGCGTTAATTTAATTTAAATATTGTGAATATTGAATCAACCGTCGTCGCCATGTTCGCGAGCTGAGCTGATAAATTGCAGTGTATCCCAAGCGAGCGTGGAAATATTTGCGGCGAATGCATTAACGTGCCGGTAAACGTGAGGAAAATACTTGATCAAATTTGTCCGCGTGCTGCGATAGCGGCGTTGTTCAAGACAGTCGCCGCTTAAATAGTTAAGCAGCTTCGTTATGTTGCTCTGGATGCTCACTTCTTTTTCGTTGAGACAACGCTTTTCGTTTCGCTAATATATCAACATCAAGCCCTTGATGCCTTTGGCTTGGTGTTAAGAATTTTATTTACTTTTTTAGCCGTATAACTGGCTGGAATTTTATGTACGTTTCTTGTCTTTGCTTTACCACGCTGATGCAACATATTGGCAGCTTTCAATACCCGGTAAAAGCTGGACTTAGAGGCTAGCCCCACGACAGCAATTATAATAACTAAGTGCATTGGGTATCTGCGTCGCTTTGCACCTGGTGAACCGCTGCCCCACGCTGCCAGCGTCATCCGCAACCACAACCACAGCCACAATGACCCTATCAATCAAGCGCTTACAGCCAGTGTAGTGTCGAGAAACGCCTTATTTGCCTACTAGCGCCAGCTAGCGCCTAATTTTTCGCACACTATGTGCACACTATGTGCACACGGATTTAACCACTATATGCCCTAATCACTGCTACTAATTAGAGCTCAAGACTATGCTATTTCTGCATACTTTACATCTACCAACACCCAGTCTATATTAACCAATTATTAGTTTATATAAACCACATTGTAGTCTATGAGATTTGCTATGTTTATTGCCAAAGGGATACTGAAAGCCGAGAGCCAGGAAAAGGCCCTGCTTTATCTTTTTACAAGAAAAGAAGGTTACGCCAAGGCTATTGCTGACTTCTATCAATGCCCGGTAACGCCCATTGTCAATCAGTTGAATGCTATGGAAGACGATGGCATTGTTGTAAGCAAACTGGTTGGTAGATCCAGAGTCTACCAGCTAAATACCCGTGCCCCACTCTATAGCGTACTGGAAGAGTTATTGAGATCGACCCTAGCCCTCTATCCAAAAAATATTGCGCAGAGCCTAATCATGAACCGCATAAAACCCAGGGCCAAACGCAAGCCCATCATTAATGTTAGAGAGAGGGTTAATGACTAATGGATTACTCGGGATATTCCCTACTAGACCTAGCGGCCCTGGTTTCTAAACATCTGAAAACAAATAACGTGCGAGCCGTTTTAGTGGGTGGCTTAGCTGTAGAGGTTTATACCGAAAACCTTTACCTCACCAACGATATCGATATGGTCGACACCGGTTACGAAAGCGCCGACCAGCTAAAAAATATCATGGCTGAAATCGGTTTTCAAAAAGATGGCAGAATATTTGTCAATGAAACCACAGATATCAGCGTCGAATTTCCACCGGCACCACTTTATGTTGGTGATGAGCTAATCACGGAAATAAGCTCTTATACACATAACAATGTGCAAATCCCCATTTTGAAAGTTGAAGATGTTATCAAAGACAGGCTCAGCGCGTTTCTTCACTGGGGCGACAATCCCTCTCTAGCGCAGGCCATTACCTTACTGATGGTTAAGCAGCTGAAATTATCTAGCTTCAAAAAATTCATAGTTGCTGAAGCGGATAATGAAAAGTGGTTATTAATTAATAAACTCTACAACCAGGCAGTAAAGCATAATATAAAAACGATGATAGAGGCTGAGGAGTTGATTTATAAATCTTTACTTAAAAAAAGTTAACAGGGTCAAGTTAAAAGGGTCAGTGCCCTTTTTGAGAGGATAGTCGCTAGCTTGTAGTCGCCAGTTCCTAGTAAAAGATTGTGGATACCGGCTCGCGGGCCGGTAAGACGGGATAAGAGGCTAGTCGCTAGCTTGTAGTCGCTAGTTCCTAGTAAAAGATTGTGGATACCGGGTCGGGGCCCGGTGTGACGGGATAAGAGGATAGTTGCTAGTTTGTAGTCGCTAGTTCCTAGTAAAAGATTGTGGGTACCGGCTTGTGGGCCGGTAAGACGATTTGGATAAAGCATACGTTCAAAAATTAAACAGCAGAAACAAAAAAGCCCACATCAATTGATGCGGGCTTTTTTGTAATCTTGGTGGAGCCTAGCGGGATCGAACCGCTGACCTCAACACTGCCAGTGCCCTATTTCACCACCTGTTTCTATATAAATCAATAACTTACAATAGTTCCAGTGTGCAAAAAACAGCCTATATTGCCCAGTATTGCCAGTTTTTGCCTCCTGTTTCGCACACTATTCGCACACTGTTTTGCGGCCCTCAAGCCAAAACTATCCATGTAAAGCATTGAGGGTAAAATTACCCCCCTTATTCTTCATTAGGATCGTTAGTTGAAAAATGTATCGAACGAACAAATCGTCTGCGTCCTAACTTGCACTCATGTATATCTATATAGACCTCACTAACTGAAGTTAGCAACTGCTGAATTGAACCCGATACAGTCAGTGGAACCCACACAGCAGTAAACCAAAAGTTTTCACCACGCACCTTGTCGATATAGCCAATGGAATCAGGAGGATTGTAAACAGGCGTATATTTATCACCTCGTTTGCGAGATTTTGGAGCGCCATGCTTATCTAGCTCACGAAAGTCTTTTAATTGCACATTAAAATCTGTATTCCTATCATCACCGTATAAGGTTATTATATACGTTGAACCTTCACGATCATTAGGCCAAAGACAAACGCCCTCAATTTCTATACGCTGATCAAACTCAAATACCCGTGTAGAGTCTTCTGCATATCTATTATCGTAAATTTGACAATTTATACCTCCCCCCACACAGATATCGAATATCCTTAGGGACAGAACAATATGTTCATGCTCAATTAAAGGCTTTTTCTTTGTGGCCATTAGACCTCAATCCCTAGATCTAGCTGAAGAACAAAATCAAACCCAACTACACTATTCAGAGTCTTTTCGCATCAAAATATGCATAGTCTCCACCTCTAACAATAAATGCTTATTAGGGCATTCCAATTTATTAAAATTCCAGCCAGGATTACCAGAGGTATCATTTTTAACCAACGTCTTTATATCAATGGACATCTCGCACTCAACACATCGTACGCTACCCATACCAGCTCTTAACAACTCATCAGCCAAAAGTGAAAATCTAGACCATAGCCGAGGAGCCTCACAAACGGTATTATTGCTTTTATCCCGTCTATTAAGCCAAAAAGCAATCGCACCTTCGTCATTAGAATAGAGATGTTTGTTTTTTACTAACTTATTATTTAAAACCTCTTCAACATCATCGGCATCAAATACAAATTCACCATACGTTGTCGAGCATCTCCCTATTCCTTGACGATAAAGAATAGTATTTGTACACAATGGTACATTTTCAAAAAGTTTATCTTTGTTACGAGTAATCGCCGCCATATCAAAAAACTCAGGCTTAAATAGATCTTCAGGAGAAAACAATAGCCTTGGTTTACGCAAAAACAGTGGCCATAAAACATTAGATAAAATGAACACCACTGCTATATCAACGCGATTGTACCTGTAATCATAACGATCTAAATTAAACAGCATGACATACAAAAGCCTCAGAGACACCGCTAACATTCCAAGCAAGTAGACATCACATAAAATAGCCATATAATTTATCCCTATGTATTACTAGGCCGCTCGCCTCTTATTTCAGCCAATATTTTTTAACGTAAGCGTACAGATCAACATTCACTATTCCCACATAATCGGTAGTGGCACCTTATCACCTGAGCCTCCCTTATAAGCCACGAATGCTTTTGAACTTCATAGTAATTTACTCCACTGACTTTTGACACAGCTTGTAATACCTTACTGCTGAGCCATCAGTTGCTTGCAACTCATCCAATTACATAGGGCAACAAAAATACCAATGTGATTTTTCTCCAGCTATTAATAGCTGGTTATTTTTATAATTCATTAGAACCTTCCGATATCCATTTAACCCTCTATCCTCAAGGTTAAAATAGCTCCGCCAACTTTAAATATGTAATGTGATATTAGCCGTTAGTTCCACATCTCGGCATACATTGGTAATAGCAACATCGGTAATAAAAACAGATGCGGCGCAAAAATCAAAATCAGTATTACGCCAATTACAGAACCGAAGATAAAGCCGAACCAAAGCAAAAAACAGTATAAAATTAATACCGTTACAAAAACATTCCAAGCCACACGAAATGGCAACAGTAATAAATTAATGATCAGATACACAGCTAGTTTTCAACATAACTAAAATGATGACTTACCAGCTTATGTTCACCATCCCAGCGATACGCCACTAACTTACCCTCTTTCGCAATAGAATAATCCAAGCATGCCACATTAGGTGCGAGCGGAGCGGGCTCGCCTTTCAGCCAGTAATGGCCAATAAAGCATGGCGGAGCATCGGAGCAGTATTGTCGTACATGTTCTGGTATGGGTAGATCGGCTGCGTCACCAATATCAATATCCGTAGGTGCAGTTATATCTCCTAGCTTAGTGCCGCCGTTATTCCACCATTGCACTCTTACCGCTGTGCGCTCATGGCCGCCTTTATCTTTAAAAATAATCCCTTCAGGCAATTCAACTTCTATCCCTTTTAGTAGCACTTCTAAAGCTTCATAGGCAGCAGTACCTTCCGTTGAAGCTTCAACCAATATCTCGTGGGTCAACTTACGCTTGGGCGCAATATCCTTCATTGTTTTAATATGCTCATCATGCCAACAAGCATGAATGACCCTCAAGCCATCGAGTTCCAACCAAATAGGCAGCTCCCAAAAGAAGTCGAGAACGGTTTGTTTTAAGGCTGGCTCATCCTGATACTCATTAAGGAAAGCTTGGTGCTGCTCAATATTTTTAACAGTGTGTGACCTTAAAGGCTCACCTTCATGCTTGGTATGAAAAGCCAGCGCGTTAAACTCATGATTTCCCATTACCGCTAAAGCATGGCCGTTATTAACCATAGGCATAACAACATTTAATAACCTCTGATGTTGCCTAAGTTGCTCCCCTCTATCAATAAAATCACCTAGAAAGATAACTTTACGGTTTGGATGACAGTAACCACTCTCACTAAGCTGATAACCCATATGCTCAAGTAATTTTATCAACTCATCACCATGGCCATGAATATCGCCAATAATATCGTATTGCTCGCTTTCATTTTTAATCATATCTATCCTTAATATTTTTTTATCCAGTTAACATCAGCTAACTATTCAACATCAACCATAAATGCGCTTACCTTTATCGATAATCTAACCTTTAATCATCTTTATCTGGAAAAACAGTTGCGCTGGCATATTGATTATTCTTCACATAATAACTAGAACCAGGCTTCTCAAATGCCATTTCAAAACCTATCCATGACTCCAGCGCGCCATTAACAAAAACAAACGTTAAGCTAATGGCTTCACTAATTGTCAACCCCATCATATTAACCCCTTCAAAGCTATTAGTCTCCCACGCCCCCACATAGGGAATGATTCGATCAAAAGTTAGAGAATTTATAGCTCGGGAAATCAATGCTTGCTCATTACTTTGTAGCCTAAAACTATTAACACTCAACAATTCGGTTACAGTATGGATGGGATACTGGGCTACTTCTTCTTGATTGACGGTATCTATAACCGTCACTTTATCCGGGCCAAATACCACTAAAGCGCCAAAGACATCCAAAAAGCTTTTCTTCTCGCCCCATACGACCCTAGGATCGGCATTATCATCATTGTTATATTGCTCATTATTCATCGCATACTCCTTTTGCAGCTAAAATTTCCACCCAATACAGCCATAATAAGTCGACGTACTTAGATTCCAGCGGCTTTAAGTTCAATTAACAGCTCCATGCTTAGCACTGGCCTACCCCCTTGTTTTCGCTCTGTAAGCACTTTATTGAGGGTATAGCGCAAACTCGATCCATCAATTGACATACCGTTCTCGCTTAAAGGGCTGACGCCCAAGGCCAAACGCTTTTCAGCAACCCTCTCTATATATTCTTCGCTCATAGGGTTCACGCCCTGACCCCGGCGATTACAATCAGCATGGTCATCAAAGGTATGGTCAAACTCTTCACTAAACAACTTGCTATGCTCTGCATCCACTTCAGCCCATATATGTTTTGCGGTGGCGATATTGCTGTCTAGTACAGCCTTTTCATTTTCAGACAAGCCTTGATACAACGCTTGTCGCTTGGTCTTTTGTATCTTTTTTAGCTTATTCATAACAACTCCCTATCGAGCAGGTATTGCCAGAACACTTCCCTTAGAAACATGGTTGGCTTATCGACAATAGAAAAGAAATAAATTTAGCCAACCGTGTAGATTGCAACACTATATGGGTTTAATCAATCACTGTATAAATCGATATGTCGTGTTTTCAGGCACATCGCATCCAGCGAATACTTGAAGGGCTCGTAAAATACCGGTAGCCTGTTGCCTCTCGCGCTGATTTAACAACCCAATTGCAGGCGCTTTATAAAATTTGCTAAACAGGACATCAATATGTACGCCACTTCAGAACTACTCTACAAAACCTTTTACCACAGTAAATGCGCACGCCATCACTATGTTGAGGTTACAGCTAGCCAACGCCCTACCCACGCCTTAAACAAGCTAGCCAAGCTTATTGATACAGGCGAAATCACACAAACGGCTATTATCGCGCTACTTAACGCAGGCATAACCATGCACGCCATATCGGCAGCCATTAGTCATAGCCAACAAAGAAAAACGCTGGAAGAACAAGAGAAACACTCACCCAAGCTAACAGCAGCATTTAACACTGTGCCACCTGCACTACGAGGCGTTAACGTGCCCTATTTTGCAAGAGGTGCCGCTACTAGCCTCAAACTCCCCCAGGACATTGAGCAACTAAATTGGCCAGAGCAAAAACAGCTAATAACGCAATTAATAGCTGCGCATCGCGAACACTTTTATAGTGATGACATGCGTTCACGCAGAGAGAATTATTTTGGCACCATTGATGGCTATCATTTCAACCCAGCCCCACATCTAAACTTTGCGTTTAATCGTATAGGCGAGCTCACCTAATAGTTTAAGAAGCCGAATTTTCAATGCGGAAGAAGTTAAGGATCAATTAATAACTTCAGAGGAGGCTTATGTGCTTGTACTAACCAAACATATAAGCCCTAATAACATCAGCGCCCCTGCTCATAGCAAAAAAGCTAATTATCCTAGGTAACGCGTCATAAGATCATCAGTAATACTTGATGCCACAGCCCTCAAGTCATCAGCAACTTGAGTAATAACCTCTCGCAACTCCAAACGCTGTAACCAATTGCAGGGGATAGCCTGCTCTCCCCAGAGAGCCCCCAGGATATTGCCCGTAATCGAACCGGTACTATCGCTATCACCACTATGGTTCACCGCTAGCAACAGGCCATGCCGCATATCTTTTGCCATCAACGCGCAGTAAACGCTAATGGCCAATGCCTCTTCGGCAATCCAGCCCGCCCCTAATGTTTCTACGAGCTCGGGGCAAGGTGCTTTACCCGTTACTGCCAATGCCACTGCTTTACCCACGGCAGCAATAAGCTCTGCGCTGTCATTATCTTGCCCAACCCGCCCCATAGCTATTTCAATTGCATGCTGCAAATTATTGCCAGCAACAATCGCCTCAACCATCATTGCCAAGGCACCTGCGGCCAGGTAGCCACTTGCGTGAGCATGGGTTAACCGTGCAGCATCACAGGCAACCTTAAATTTGCCTTCTAAGCTAGGTACCAAGCCTAATGGCGCCATACGCATAACAGCGCCGCAACCTTTGCTATCATTCGACGCCAACTGACCTAAATAAGTACTGGTTTGCAACGCATCTAAACATGTCATTCCCGGTGCTCGCTGATGCCATAAACCTTGTTCAGCAATTAACCAACCATCACGACAAATATTTATCGATGGCCCCCTTCCCTGTGTGTGTAACCAACGTAAATAGGCCTGATGTAGCACCGATACAATATCTGACTTATTATCCAACTGAGACAACACAAGGTATCGCAATAGGCCTTCCGCGGTAAACAACGTCATTTGGGTGTCGTCGGTTATCGCCACAGGCACACCATAGCAGGGTATAAAATCCGTTATGCCTTCAATGCCATACTCTTCGCGAATGCCATCAATAGCCATAAATTCAATGCCCGCACCGAGGGCATCGCCAATAGCCCCAGCGAGCAAACAACCACGCACACGATCAATTAATTCCATAAACTATTCATTACCAGTGCCCGTTTATTGTAAAAACGCACATCTAGCCTCCAGAATATATTGTCTATTATTAGTATGACTCTGCTTGCTCGGTTACATCCAAGCAGGCATAGCGTATAGCCGCCGCCAAATTAAACAGCTGTTTTCCACCAAGCATTTTATTAATGAACAACTGCATGCGTAATAAAGCAGTAAACTCCAGTTGCACACCGCCACCCGATTCGCCGCGATTACAGATATTACTATCACCATAGCCGCTAAGCTTTGGATGAAAGTCACAACGATAGCCCAACGCAGTTAACGCTTCGGTTATTGTCTCCTTAAGCGCTTCGTTGTATCCACCAACATAAATTCGCCTATTTGGAATGACGCAACCATGCACAGTTACCACAGCCTGGCTACTCTCAGCCATAGCCACAGCTTTAGGCTCATCAAAATTTGTACTGGTAATATGCAAGTGGCTAAAATTCTTACACCATCGACGCCCTTCAAAAAGATAATAGGAAAGCTCTTCTCCGGCTATGGCTCTAGTAATGCCAGAGGTGCCGGGCTCTATTCTACCGGCATGAGGGGCGATAATTGCAACCTTTGAATATAGATTAGCTTGGCGAACCTGAAAATCGATCCCCTCCCGCTGCTGCGCTGATAGCTCTCCATAATTTGCGTACTTATCCCGCCTTAAAGATCGCAGCCCAACACCACCCTTCTTCGCCATAATGTTTCGTAAGGGGTTAAATTTTTTTAATAATCCACTCAGACTCAATAGCATGGCTCAGTTCCTTTTAAATACTGCATCCAATCCCCTGAAACTATTTTTCGATCTAACGTATTAGATTGCTGATACAGATACATCCATGCATCACCCCAGCAGGTTGATATCAACTCTCGGCAATAGATCACAGGGTGCCCCTCCAACATATCTAACGATGCCAGTGCCTCATCATCTACGGCATAAACTTCACCTGTAATAACGCTATCACCCTGGCCTACTACACCAGGGCAAAACCCTAAATCCACCATGGCATATTCCGCAGTGGTTTTATGTTCACCTAAATAGACCGAATCGCTCATAAACATATTATTGGCGCCGCTATTACGTAAGGTGCCATAGACAAATACTCTATGCATTCTCCGTTCTCACAAGCGCTTTAATCCGATCAGTCACATCCACTTCGCCCCGCATAGATATCATTCCTATCATAGGGCTACTGGCGGAAAGGCATATCGGCTCAGGCTGCTGCGACTGGGTGCGAAATTGTTCTAAAATATTGCACCACATCGTATTAAATCGGATACAGCGGCGTGAGTCGCCATGCTGTTTTAAGTACTCTTCCACTCCTGCGGCCCGTAATAACTCAACAGACTCTAAAGTGAAAATATCGCCATGCCTCCTACTCACCAACTTCCAGCTATCCAACTTGGATAAGCCGTTATCGATAATTAAAGCCAGTTTTTCTTGCTTGAATGATGCTTGCCTACGACGATTTGCAGGCATCTTTACTATATCGCCAACATAGATATCGTCATTTACCACACCCTCTATCCACTCCGGTTTACTTGTATACAAATACACTAACCACGCTATTGCCATAACCGTGTTGTAGTGCACTAGCACATGCCATTCATAGGAGGGTATCTCGTCGGTAAAAAACAAACACCACACATTATCCCGACGTGTAGGCGTGCGTGCTGGCAAATCGATACGGCGCTCTTGCAACAAACTAGCAAGTAAGGCTTGTTGTTCATTGGCAGCAAACGCCTCATCAATATTATCGAGCCGTTTTAATAATGCAGACGTTTTACTAAACGCTTGAGATAACTCAAAAGCTAACTCCATATCAGCGCAGGGTAGCCATTCCAACAAATAACCTGCGTTATTAATTGGCTTTGCAGTCAGCCCCAATACATCTTCTTGGTCTTCAATAGTTTCTGACTTTAAAAAAGCTGGCTTACCCTGCTTATAGCGCGATAACACCCCTTGCTGAATATCCGGCACTAAATGCCTTAGTCCCTCTTGTGCTGCCTGGTTATTCATTTGACCCAACACGGCAATCGCACGCCATCTATAGGCACCGCGGTGGGCATAACTGATTTGTGCCACCTCTATATAACCCTGGATATTTTCCGGCACTTGGAAATTAACATGAAACAGAGCCTCTGCTACCGGCGAAGGCCGGCTTAAAGCCGCACCGCGATCAACGCCGCACTCTTTTTTAAAAGCCTGCAGTAAATACCCAAACGCTAATTCACTGGCTTCCGCTATTAACGGCTGCACCAATTCATCTAAGCTATCCCGATCTTCTCGGCTAATGCCAGTAGCGATAAACCCCAATAACTTTTGGCCGAGCTGGCTTATACATTCAGCCGAATATTTTTGATCAGCAAGTTGTTCTGCATCTAACATAGTCAATTCCTTATTATTGAATGATTCCATTGTTTGCCCCAGTAACTCACACATAGCAGCCCTAACTCGGCGCGAACTCTTTTTGGCATAATACTGGGCGTTATTGCCCCGCTTATCTCTCACATGCATGTCTGCACCTAGCTTTAACAGCAAGCGCACCAGCTCTACGCTGGGCTTATCAACCCTCAATGCAAAATCTAACGGCCAACCAGCCCCTTCCGGCAAGGGCTCATTGATACTCGCCCCTAGTTTCACCAACAAATACACCATACCTATTTGCTGCTCGGCGATTGCCGCCATAAGGCCGTCGGCGGGGTTCACTTCATATTGCTGCACCAAGTATTCAACTGCCGCCGAATTACCGTAAACAACAGCCAAATTTAATAGACCCTGCGGCCAAGTCTCAGGCTGTAGGATGTACTCTGGTTGATCTAGGTATAAAGACTGTTGAGCCAAACAATCCAGCGCCTCATTACGCCTGATCGCCAGCTCTGCTCGTCTTAAAGGTATAAAGGCTGAATGTTTTCTGAAGGATTCGATCACCTCGGCAGCAAAGATACTGCCGGTGACACTCCCCTGCATAAAGGGAAAATGAAGATCCTCATTATTCATTAAGGACCAATAGGGCACATAACAACGGCCACTAAAATTATCTAAACTGGTCTGGATGACCCCTGCTGGAATTGAACGATATTGTAAAGCCAAGTTAGTCTGATTCATCACATCTCCATTTAATGTCAGGATGACAGTATATTGGCGACTTGATTAAATGTCAACGTGTCACTATTATGTAAATACAAGCCTCCTGTAAGCAAATAACATGAATACACAGCACACCCCGCATAACACTGTCCTGCCTATGGTCGATGTCATCAGCTTGGCCGTCAAATTCAAATCGGCAAAAGAGGCAAAAGATGCAAGGCTACTGGTACTCTTAGCTATACCCGAAAACAGTACAAACGAAGATTGCTGGGTACTACCCAACCGCTGCTTGGGTGATAAGCAAACTGCAAAACAGACAGCCCAAGCGTTACTCAATGAGGCGGGCATTAAATACAATAGTTTGGCCGTGCTTCCCCACTTTAGCGCCCCCAACAAATCCACTGCCGATGGCCAGCGAGTACTCTCCCTGCCCTATTTATGCCTAACCGGCGATATGGCCGCGCAGCAATATCAAGCGGCCAGCCAGCAACTCGAATGGTTTGGCAGCGACGACAGCCCCACTGGCAACCCGAGCCAAACAAACACAGCCATAGCCATAAAAAAGATAAAAGGATTTAATCAGTTGGCCTGGCACGACATCAGTAAGCTGCCATCCTTAGAAAAAAGCTACGGCCACGATGAAATCATTCAATCTATTATTAACACCCTTGCCGAAAGGCGAGGTGTAGAGCTGGTAGAAACAGCACTTCACCTATTACCCAAAGAATTTATTGTGCGTAATGCCCGCCTCGTGTGTGAAATACTATCCGAGCGTAAACACGAATTCACTGTGTTCAAGCGCTACCTGGAAAAAACCGACAAAATTATCGTCATCGATGGAGAGCCAGAAAAAACTAAAGGTAAGGGGCGCCCGGCTAAGCGATATAGGAAGCTATAATTTAAATCAATAAATAAATAAATAAATAACGACTTTGTCTTTCTAATAACAGCCGCATACAAGAACAAATACTCCATTTTTAATTTAACTCTTGTTATTTCAAACGCTAAGGCAAGCTAACTTCCGCAGATATAAAACACTTAACTAACATCCTAAAAATTCATAACCTTGTCTTCAAGATACTGAACGAGGTACTGTAAATCCTCTATATTATTCCCTTTACTCCGGTTACAGGACGGATGGGTTATTTGTAAATTACTACGTTCATTACCTCCCCCCCAATGCCAAGGAATAATGTGGTCAACGTCAAACTGATCTAAAGTTAATTTGTTTCCGCATAAAGGGCAGACCCCTTGCTGCTCAGCATGTAACTCTTGCACAACATGGGAGAGAAAAAGCTTGCGTTTTCTAGGGGCTAATTCTCTAAATAACGCAGAGCACTCCTCAAGTAAGTGAATAAGATCGGCTTGTTTTTGGTATGTAATCCTCTGCAACTTTCTTTCTGAGTTAATTGCCCGCTCATGCAACGCATGTAAACTATCTGGCATACTTTAGCTCCTTACAATATTTAATGCGTTGTTAATTTTAGTTTTATTGTATCTTAGCTTCCTAAGCGTAGATTTAACTTTTATTTCATCCCGATCTAACTCAGCGTGTTTACCAAGTTCCTCAAATTGATTCAACAAAGATTCGACAACACCTTTCATCTGAAGTAATTCATCTCTAGTACGATTATTATAATTGCCCAGACTTTTAGACTGAGAATCGACAACATCAACTAACGCATCGACACGGCCAGTCAATTCATTAACTCGGCTCTCCATCTCATTTATTCCCAACCAACCTCTAAGAAACTCTCTCACAGCTTTACCTCAAATAATAAAACAGCGTACTTTATACACGAAACCAGGAACCAACCACAACATCTTAAAAAGGATAATATTCACACTTTACTTTTCATAAACCATCAAATTGACTGGAGCTAACAGCAATCATATTTATTATTTAAAATAACAATCTAATGAACATCTGGCTCTTGTAACAAATATTCCAGTCTATCCGCAGAAACCGCCAAGGTATACGCGCAATAGAAAAATTCCTTATATGATAAGTCTTCTATTGGATGCACAGCCCTACCAACAATATTCCTGTCTTCGTCTAACATAAACTCAACAATATCTATAAGCGCGTTACGCTGCCATGTGTACTTAATAAATTGCTCTATACTAAAACAACTTATATCAGAATAGTTAGCTGCTCTGGCCATAAAAACACAATGCCCATGAGACTCGTATATTTTTATTCGATGTTTTCTGCATCCGCCTTGGCTAGCAAAAATAAAGTTCAGCTGTAAACAATCACCTTCCTCTTGCAGCTCAACAGTTATTGACCACTGGCCAAACTGTGGCAACTTATGCTTCGCTGATTTTTCCCAAAACCCCCTAATATGAGCAGAGCTAGGTTTTAGGTATCCCGCCGGATCATGGCTAGAACTAAAACGATCAAAAAAATGTTCAACCTCTGAATATATAGTGGTGTGCTGATCACCTATTAACATTTCAGCTTCATGGTAAAGGTCATAACGACCTCTTGCCGTTTCCTTGGCATAGGTCCGATGGAAGGTCTGCCGGGACATCTCGCGCATCATGGTATCGAACTGTGCCTCTTCCAAACCAGACAAAGACAGCTCACCCGTCTTATAGGAAGCCTTGAGTAACATTTCACCACTGGCCCTAGCGGATGTCAGGCTGACGGTGATCGGCTGATCGCCTCTGCCAGTAGTATTTAAAACTATACCCTCCTGCCCTAACACCGATCTACCGAAATATTTTCTTAGCAACTGTTCTATATGCTGTGTAACTATTTTGGCATGGTTCGCTTGGTCGCTTACCCATTGCTTACGATTATACTTATCAGACTTGCGGGTGACCTTGGGAACATAAGGCGAGCGCAACGGTGTACGTATTTGATCAGGGATAGACGAGCGATCCTGTAGCGCTCTAGCGGTGTCGATAATATCGTTGGCATTGAAGCTGTCTTCACCAACTTCATGTAATGACTTAATAAAGTCATTGATGTTATGGCACAGCTGCCTGACTTGAAGCACCTCAATGCTTTCTTTAACAAAGGGGAAGCTAACTTGGATAAACTTATCATCGGTGAGCTGTGACGCATCGTTTATTTGTAGCAAGCGACGCTGTGCCTGTGAGCCCACCCTATCGACCCGCCCTGTCTTTTGCTCTATACCCACAGGGGAAGGTGCCAGGCCATAGTGCATAACGCTGTCACAAAAGGTATGCAGGTCTTCCCCTTCTTGGAATACATCAGTGGAGATCAATGCCAACGGATAGCCTGGCATCCGAAACTTTCTAGCTTGGGCTGAACGGCTACCGAGGGTAGCGCCGTTGGCGCCAATTATCGGGGTGACTGGATTAAGCATTTGGCTGAAATAGCTACGGTATTCGCTGATTGATTTATCGTACGCATCAGGCAGATTGGTCTTAATAATCAAGTCTAAATGATCGGATAGATTCTGCAATTCATAGTAGCTGCTGAACTGCTCACTGCGAGCCTGTTGCTGCAATAGCGTAGCCAATTCATCCATCCAAGCGCCACGCGATTCTGCCGTTAAGTTTTGAGGGCCCAATCGCAGCCTGCTAATGAACATATCGATAATGCCATGGCCTGTTCGCAAACATAGCGATAGGATAAACCGATGAATGTCCAGAGCCTGTAATTGCTCGGTATCCGGATTACCTTTTTCTAATAGGCTCAGCAGTACACTGTTTAACCGCGGAAATAATACCGAACTCAAGCCCTTATCTTCCAAGGCATCAAACAGGGTACGGGATAACAAAAAGTCTTTAAGCCTGGCAGGGGTAATTTCCAAACGCTTTACTTGAGGGGAGTCTGGCCGCAGGTGATCAACTAGGCGCTTAATACCTGGGATATTTTTGTGCTTACGATACCACTGCAGAAACCCCAACTGGCAGGCCAAATATAGATCCTGCTGATCATTGTCTAACTCACCAACAATAAAACGCGAAGCGAGCCGTATAATTTCATTGCTGTACTGCTCACATAACTGTTCAAGATTATCACCTTGTGAACGGCACAGCGCCCTAGCCCAGTTAATGTCAAACAAAGTCGACACAATTTGATTTCGGGCAGACAGGCCAATTCGAATTAGCTCCGGGGTAGTAAATTGATCATCCGCTGTTGCTAAAAGGTCAGCAACCTCCTTGCTCAACTTCCCACGAAAGAACCAGGTAAAAATATTATCATTCTTAGGTGGCTGGATATCGTCAACATCCCCCTCCTCACCTGGTACAAACTCACCGCCGGTCAAATCATTTTCTTTATAGCGACTAACTTGCTGATAGGCAGCAAAGACTTTATTCATGGCTAGCAGTGCTTCAGGGTAGTCATTTAACTGTTGCTGAATATACGTTGTCACCCACTGGCTGTAATGGTCGTCAAGCTTGTTCTTAATCTCGTCGACACTCTTGACCCGCCTAACAAAAACAATCTGCTTACGGCCATAATTAAACATCTGTTGGGCCAACTGCTTGGTGGTAGCATCCATTTTTGGGTGAGGCAGCGAATTACCCAGCCCCTGTTGTTTATACGTGTCACTGATCGCTGCCACCACATGCCGATCCTGAGCATCGGCACTTTCCTTATCGGCATGCTCACCATCAAATTCAACAATAGGTGAACGAGAAGATTCGGCGAAGCTTTCAAAGGAGGCTAACAAGCCCGTCTGGAATGATGGGCTGCCTCCCTTGCTATCCAGCATTTCGCCGACCTTTTTTTGCACCAGCGCCGTGATCAGCTTTTGCTCATCTTTTTCAAGGGAAATTTCTGCGCCAGGGCCGCTACGCCATTCTTTGCGGTACATATTGCGGGTATGGGTTTTACCCGCGATAGTCAGCTCATTTAACCGCCGCACCATAAAGCGTGAGAGGCAACTCTGGATACGGCCCTTGTCATCATCTTCAATATCTTCAGGGAGTAATTGGCTTTTACCCACCATGTTTAGCTGGTTACGCAACTGGCCTAGGCGTCGATCATAGGGCGTGGCAGACAGCAGTAAGGCATTTTTCACCCTAGGTACAAAACCCTCTTCATCGCGAAATCCTAGCACACCCGATAACACTTTGTTTCGGTCACTACTTTCAAAGCCATGCTTGAATTTATGTGCCTCATCTATCACCACCAAATCAAAGGTCGGCAATATATAATTCAACGCTCGTGCATATTGCTCTTTAACCGATGCCTTATCTTTAATCATGCCTCGTCGCCGGTATGCAGGTAACGATTGCTCCAGTCGGTGAAGCTCCTGTTCCCATTGCGCGGGGTCATCAGTGAGGCTCATACTGAACGAATTCATACCCACAAAAAAATCGGCGTAATAACCTGTTGAGCTGGTAGCGATAAGCTCCCGCACATTGCGACAACTAGTACGAGGCACTGCCGACTTGCCGTCGGCGGTTCTAATCCTGTACTGCGCCACCTTCACATTGTGCTTAGTAAAGCTGCGGTACTCACGTGCAAACCACTTCTCTTGCACATTATTACTCGGGCAAATGTAAAGCACGCGCAACGCGGGATTAAAGTAACGCATTAACGCGACCACACCCAGCGCCATGTAGGTCTTACCCATACCCACTTCATCTGCTAGGTAGGCCATGCCGATTTTCGGGTCGGCAATCATATTATGTAGGGCCACAGTGCCTTCTAACTGCAGCTTACCTAAATTTTTTAGTGCTGGGTCACCACCAGAAAAATCCAAAATAGCATTGGCGGTATCTAGGTCCAGTGGCTTTAAGGTCATAGTGATGCCTCACTGGCGGCACGGTATTGCTTAAAAAACTGCTGCTCAAACCAAACAAAAAACGTCTTGCGCCTGGCTGATGAGTTATCTTCCAACTGTATCCGTGACGAAGCCTTAATCGCGCGAATACTATTATCCAATGCGGTAAGCTTCTGCTTAATCAAAGGACGCTTAGATAAGGGCTTATATTGGTAAATCTCTCTAGCACTTAGTAACAATAAATAAGCCGTAACCGGTTTAACACTGGCAGCCTCTTCATCACTAGCACGCGCAACTAACGTCGGTAAACTGTCCATACCTTGGCCCGTGAGGTAGTAATCAAGCAAGGCCATATTTTCTGCATCTAGCGCCTCCTGTAAGCGCTGCTTTAAACGCCGAAAAGCATGAAAAATTTCTGCATACTCGCTAAAAAATTCCTCACTGGCTAACTCGTCATCCAGCAAAGTGATTTCACCGGCCTCCTGTGCAAGCACTAGTTTTTTAAACATGGCATTCATCATCAACATTTGTCGGCGATCAGGTGACATGTCTGCGTAGATAGCCAGTATTTGCTCGGCACTGAGGTCGGGCATCTCTATCGGCTTATGGGACCAGCTGGTTTGTTGTAGCATCACGGTATGAGGAGTAAAGGCTACCCCTGTTCGGGTATTCACCCCTACCAACGTAACCAGAGAACCGTTTTTCAACAGATGCTCAAGCTGCTCAAGCTTGCCCTCATAAATATTAGCGCTGCCACTAATCAGCCAGTCAGCAATGGCAGGTTTGCCTTCAGGTGTCAGAATATCTACCTGATAAGATTCACTCGCCTCAGTGTTAGCGGCCAGCGACCTCGACAACCAATCATACTGCAGGTGAATAGCAGGCAAAGCTTCATCAGTAGCCGCTTCCGTGCCCGGTACAGCTTCGGAAGGGGGATTAAAGCCACTGAGCTCAGTTTGCTTGAGTACACGTAATAACGGCGCTGGACGACCGAGTTTTACAAAAAAACCTGCCTCGACATTGTCGTGCATAGCTTTATGGGTAAAGTTCACCGACCCAACAAAGACCCAAGATTGCTTCTTATTATAAAAGTGATAGACCTTGGCATGCAGGCGACGGTAATTATTTGAGGCTAGGCTCAAATTCTTCAAGGCCTCCGGTGCCCATTCAGCCCACTCAATCCCCTCTTGGTCTTCAATATGGTTAAAATATTTTTGCTGACACAGCGCCCTGCCGTCCTGATCCTTGGGCAGTAACAAATGAATCCGTTCAACCCCCAGCTTATGAAAGAATTCGTGCTCTTTATTATGAGCATCATCGGCAAAAAACGGCGAGATAATTTCTAAAGTCCAGTTAGTATAAGCCCAGCGTTTATTAGTAATGCTGCGCAAGAAGGGTTTAAAACGCGGAGACTCACTCAAACCAAAATACGCGGCCGCCTTATCATTCGTGCTACCGGTGCAGGTCGCTAAAAATTGCGTAACTTTGCCCAGTGCCGTGGCGCCACCCGCACCACTAAGCTGCTGCCAGCTGGCCAGCAACGCCACATCAACACGTAATTGTTTAAGAAACGTGCGCTCAACTTCATCGGGCCACACTACTTCCCAATGTTGGCACTCGATATTGTCCCACCAGCCCGCTTGGCTCAGGTTATTCGACCCTGCGCCCACCAAGAGGTATTCACTCTCATAGTCTTCACTGTAAGCCAATATAAAGTTCAGCTTAGGGTGAAAAGCGGCATTGCCAGCATGCACACCGTGGCATAAGTACTCCATAGATGGGGATACTTGCCCCTCCTTACGGAACATTTGTAAATCATAAAATACGTCTAAAGGTAGGGAGGCTTGCCGTAAAGCATCGCGCACCTGAAATTCTTTGACTCGGCTATCGGAAGAAAACGGCGTATCACCCGGCAATAACAAAGGGATTACTTCAAGCTCAAAAAAATCCGGCTCAAAGGTATAAGTCGTAAAAACCCCAGCCCTAACCTCAGAGCCGTCAATTAACTCTTTAAGCCGATCAGAGACTACAGCGCTTTCCATTGTACCCCCTGGGCCTGGCTGGCTATCCGCAAGAAAGAGCTTATAAAATATTCATAATCCCATTCCGTTTCTAGCGCTTGCTGGCTACGTAACGCATAGGTTTCTGTTGGCACACGAACCCTCAGTTTACGAGAAGGCTCTACCTCAACCCAGGGCGCACCACTGCGCTGCGCCATCACCACTTTATTAAGCTCGAGTATATGCCCGATAGCAGCAGCAGTATCATTATTGCGTAAAGCAACGTTGATAGACTGCAGCATAGCGCCTCGTGGCACCGAGCTTAGATCAAGATCAGCAGGTAAATGTGCATAGTGGTAGCGATCACCAATTTCATTCAACACGCTGCGTAATGATTCACCCTCTTGCTGGCGGCAGTAATTAAAAAGATTATTCGCCGCCACCAAAATTCGCTCTACCGCTTCAATAGCTTGCAGCCGCTGGATTAGCACTTGATTACCGGACTCTCGCTTTACCAGCGCAATGAAGTCGGTCAATGAGTCCACCTTAGCCTGCTTATCGGCTAAACCCTCTGTAATGGCCCATAAGTCACTCTGTACCGCATGGCGGTCACCACCATTCATTAGCGCCTGTAGCAGGTGACTGCGGATGGACTTCTTATTAATAGCCTTCACAAAAGGCTTGGCATGCACAGCTAGCTGGTTGCTGCTCATATTATGATCACCGGTAAACAAAGCAATAATCGCCTGCTTATCCACAGCGCGCTCAATCTGCTCAGCCAACTCCAGGCCCAAAGCGGTAGGCATGCGAATATCGCCACTGATTAGCCCACTTTCTGCCGACGCCGTGGAATACAAGCCCCACAAACCATAACTGGCCTGATCACTGAGTATCTGTTGCTCGGCACCCAAACCAAAAGAGACTAATAAAGCATCATTCTCCATCCGTGCCGAGACCCGGGTAATCCCCATTAGCTCTTTATCATTAGCAAGGTAACGCAAGTAGCCTGCAAGCTGCTCATAACGCAGGAATGTTTCTCGAACCCTGCGTGGCTTTTCATCGGGCGATACATTGGCATTAATTTCATTAGCCCAACGAAACCCTAATAAAGCGACAGCGAAGTTACTCAATGAGGAAGTGACTGTAGTCAGATTACCAATCACCTGCCTTCCATAGTGTGTCCATACAAGCTCAAAGCCTAACGGATCGCGTGACCCTTTGGGCTTAGCCCGATCATCCAGTAATGATAAAAAAGCGATTTTTAATCTCCCTGCAGAATCCACTGCAACTTTATTAGTAGAGTGCATTACTAACCAAAACCCTCGAATGACATATAGGGCTGGTCCAGCAATAATTAGGCAAATGTCTTTATTAGGCAATCACTATATGAATATAACCTGTCGTATTTTCAATCGGGATAGGATATCTAAATATTTGGCCTAGTCCAAAGGAGCTCTTTTATAAATTATCGCCCCCCACGCTATTTATATAACCTTGCTCACCATGCATTCATGATACCTAAAATGAATAGGGGCTACCCCGATGATAATGCTCTAAGTCGTCAAACTTAAGGCTTCACCTTAATCTATAGCAAAGACTAAAGTGATTTGAAGGACAATTATACCGTTTTATATTTCTCTTCACCTAAATACTCACCCTCAGGCGAATATACTCTTACGTTATCAAACCGCATATGTAATCGCATACCGGTGCTGCGGCAATGAATTACTCCTCCACAACCAGGGTGTATCATTTTAGTCGCATAATCACTAAAGTCTCCACTTTCATGTTCACGCTTTGACTTATCCCGGAAAGGTTGTACTTCACAACTGCCACAAGCCAAACAACGCACCTTGTCTTGCCGTTTTGATAGCAAGTACATGGAATAATAGCGTTCCTTTATCTTGTCAAGATCGTTCTTGATAAGCCATAACCTTCCCGTTAGTCTTAAGAATAAATAACGCCAAAAGTTAGGCAATACCGTTTTATGTAAGTTATCTATACCTTGCCACAACGGTTCTTCTTCTGTAGGAATAGCAAAATATTCAATTGCTTTGAAACTCTTGCAATCATTACACCACCCCTTTTCTCGATTAACGTGCAGGCGATAATCATCGAATGCATAATCAAATCTCCCCCACATAAACGTATCATTCACACAGTAATCACAGCTATCGCAGTAAATCTCAATAGTAGACATAGACATAAATAGAGCACTCCTTGTGATCTCATGAATTATATGTAGCATTTGAATAAACAGGTAGAATCATCCGATAAAGCGCATCACCGTATACATAGCCAAGAACACTAATATTTACCTCTTTGGCACTAACACTGTACGCTGGGAAAGCTTCTAAGTATTTTTTGCTTACATCTACATTTAGATCAGTTCCAGATTTCTGTAAACGCCTGTCTTTAAAGTAGCCCATGGCTCTAGTGAGGGGTTAATGGAAACGGATACTTATCCATGCTTAACGGCAACCTAACGAGCCCAAAATCCACCAAGTGAAGCAGCTACAAAGCCTAGGATGTTTGCGGGCCCAATTTAGTCGACAGTATCAGCAATGGCTTTGGCTGCCTCTATCGGCTTATGTGGGTTATAAGTGTTTTTCTCTTGGTCGGGAGAAGTGCTGACTCTACCAGCTAGCCTCTCTCTTACCAATTACACTTATTATCCGAAACCGCCCAAGATATATTCCGACTTATCATCCAGATACTCTGACCGGCGCTAGTCGTAAACCGATACATAATGGGTCAACTAATTTAAGCCGCAATCGTTGCAATATGACTCCCAGCTCGCCCACTCTCCACATCTATCCGCAATGCCATCTGCTCTTTAAGCTCGCTCACGTGGGAGATAATACCAATCATCCTACCGCTGGTTTGCAAATCAATTAATGTTCTAACGGCTAAATCGAGTGACTCAGGATCTAGGCTACCAAAACCTTCATCGATAAAGAGTGTATCCAGCTTTATACCACCGGCATAAGACTGCACAACGTCTGACAGACCTAGAGCAAGAGATAATGCCGCCATAAAAGATTCACCACCCGATAATGTGGCGACGGAGCGGGTCTTGCCGCTGTAGCCATCCTCTACTTCCAGTTCAAGACCGGAAGCTTTATTACCCTTGGCGCGGTCTTCCTTGCGAACGAGTTGGTAGCGTCCCTTGCTCATTTTTACTAAACGTTGTGACGCCTGTATCAACACATCATCGAGCAGCACACTAAGGACAAATCGTTGTAAACTTATTTTATTACCGGTCTGGCCGTTAGCAACATCACTCAGCGTACCGATGACCTTGTATTCAGCTTCCAATGTTGCATTTTTTTTGTGAGCTTGGTCGAGCTTTTTCTGAATTTCTTTAAGCTGGTTATTACGCGCGTCCAGCTGCCTCCAGGTTTCATCCGCTAGCGTGTAAACCTCTATCGTTTCGGCCAGCCTCACTTTAATCACGTCCAGATCAGGCTTAACCTTATCAGCCACATCGGATTGTATTTGTTTGATCGCTCCTTTTAGCGCAGCAAGCTCTGATCGGTAGCTTTCAATATCGGCCTGAATAGTTTTTTGTTCTGTTTCTGGCAGCAGAGCCACATTAAAGGTTTCAACACTGGTAAACAGACTGCTAGCTAACGCATTGCTCCATACCGCGCTAGTGCCTTCGGTTTTGTTTAGCTGGTCTTTGCACTGCTTGCCTAATGCCGAATGATGGCTGCTTGCCTTATCGGATTCGGAACGCGCGGTCGCTTGTTCTTTTTCTGCATGGTCTAACGCCACCGCTAAGCGGGTGATACCTGCTTTTATCACTAACAACTTTTCCGCCAAGGCATTCGCTTGCCGAAACTCCACCGGTACCGCCGCCATTAACTGATCCACACCGGCACCTATTCTGACAGCCTGTTCGTTCGCCTCAGTAGCCTGCTGGGTCAACTCATCGAGCGCCGTTTTCAACGTAGCCTGCTCAGATTTAATTGTTTCGATGCGGGCCTGCATTTTTTTCTGATCGATTTGTTGGCTTAGTAGACTACTGACTTCATCGCTGGTCTTTATAAAACGGCTATCAAGCGCTGCCAATAAATGATCTGCGACTGGCCCCAGCTTCTGCACCAGTTTCTGGCTCTCCTTCAGCGCTTGTGCCAAGGTAGCTGACGCCTTATCCCGAGCCTTAATACTGGCATCCATAGAGAGCCTGGCTTTATCCTCTAAGGCTCGGGCATGATCTACCGTGGATTTCTCGATCAACTCGCCACCCTCTTCCACTGAAGCGAGTGCAGGGTGCTCCTTGCTACCACAAACAGGGCAAGGCTCATCAACGTTAAGCTCTCGGGCCAGTAAGGCGGCCTGCCCTGCATGCCAGCCCATCTCGAGCTCCTTCGTGGCCGTTTCAGCCTGTTTAAAAGTACCCTCGTCTATCTGAAGCTGTTGCTGACACTCCGCTTCAGCTTCCCTATCACGATCTACCTGTGCTTGGAGCACTTCCAGCTCCCGTCGTTGCTCCAGTTGTATCCTCAGTTTTTCCAAGGTGATTTGTAGTGGCGCCAGTGTTTCCAATACCAATAACAACGCCTTACTGTTTTTCTCACTGCTATTTAGCTCGTCGCTTAAGCTTTTTTCTTGTTGCTGATATACCTTGAGTGCTTCGTTGCTGGTCGCTAGGGCTGCTTCGGCAAGGGTCAATTGCTGCTGTGCCTGCTCTAGCTCGGTATTTTGTTTTTCCAGCTGCTCTAGCTCCAGCTGTTGCTTGGTCATGGCAGGCACATTAACCGCATTCTCTTTTGCCTGGGTCAACGCCTCGTTAGTCGCCACCAGCCGCTGATCTGCTGCCTTAACCGAGGCATCACTGGCCTCCAATGTTTGTTGGAGCTGTTTAAATGCGTCGGTTTCAGCCTGACTTTGGGTAAACAATGGCAGAATTTTTTGGGCTTTTATCGCTTCATCAAGCTTCAGCTGCATGGCTTGGATCTCTGGCTCCTGTTTCAGTCGCTCTTGGAGGTGCATTTCCTTGCCACTGAGATCAGCAAACCGTTTGATTAACTGATCCGCCTGCTCCTTGATCGTCTCATGGTTTTTTTTATTCTGCTCCGCTTTGGTTTTACTCTCTTTAGATTGCATCAACTCTGGCGCGAGTGATTTCAACTGCTCTGTCACTTCCGCTTCGGTGTTAACTTCGGCCACTTGCAATATTCCGCGAATTTGATTCTGGTGATTTTCGACGGCCTGCTTAATACCCGAGGCCTGGCTCCTCAGCTGCTCTTCTATCCGTTTGTAGATGCTGGTTTGAAATAATTGGCTGAAAATCTTTTCCCTGTCTTTTGAATCAGCCAGCAGTAGATCTCTGAACTTGCCCTGTGGTAATACCATCACCTGACGAAACTGATCGATATCCAAACCGATCAACTCTTTGATTGTATTATTGGCATCATTAACACTTTTCGACACCAGTAGCTTACCGTCCTCACTGCCGTCCAACTCCCAGAGCTGTGCCTCAGCAGCTTGCAGGGTAAAACCTTCAGCGTGTTTTTTTGGCTTTTCCTGAGCGGGCACTCTACGAACGCGGTACTGCTTAATACCAAGAGAAAATGTAAGGCTCACTTCTGTGATCAATGCCAGCTCGGCAAAGTCACAACGCATCTGTGCAGGCTCGCGTTCATTGCCAGTGGTGTGGCCATAGAGCGCAAAACAGATGGCATCGAGAATAGAGCTTTTACCGGCCCCGGTAGGCCCATTAATCAAAAACAGTGGGTTATTGCCCAACAAGGTAAAGTCGACCTGCTCAGTACCCGCGAAAGGGCCAAAGGCCTGTAAAGTAAGCTTAAGTGGTTTCATACAGCATCTACCTCACGTTTGTGAATCTGGGTTAGCGTGTGTTGAATGGCTTGGTCCTGTTCAGCGCTGATTGCCTGCCCGGTTATCTGCGCAAAGAAATCGCGAAACATCTCAAGCTCACCGCGCTTCAGAGTTTCACGATTCATTTCTTGGTCGCCGGTTATCAACATACCCGGCTTTTCAAGATGTAGAACGTTGGGATAGACCGCTCGCAATTTACCCATAGGATCCAAAATGGCATGACGATCGGTCAAGCGCACCAACAGGTAATCGTCAGCATTCGGGTCAACCTTGCCCTGCTCGAGAATGGTCTGGATTTTGCCTTCGACAATGCGCATGTCTCGCAGAGGCTCTAACGGAAGATGTTTACTGTCTACCAAGCCATTGGCATCAAACTCTACCAAGGTGACGCCCTTTTTCTGGTTCTGCTCAGAGAAACTGTATTTAAGAATCGAACCCGAATAGCGAATATGTGGCTCGCCTTTACTCTGCGGGCTATGCAAATGCCCAAGTGCCACATAGTCAAAATCGATACAGGGCTGGTAACTAACTCTGTCAGCACCACCTATCGACAGCGGCCGTTCAGACTCAGACTCCAGTGCGCCATCAAGAAAACAATGGCTGATTAATACATTGGGGATGTCATCACTTTTAACGCACTTGATCTGCTCCACCAAATAAGTATGGGCTTCGTCATAACTGGACACATCAGCTGCAAACAGATTACGTACCGTTTCTGGATCGTTATAGGGAATACCATAAAACGCCACATCACCTGACTCACACTGTAGGATCACTGGCTCAGCCACTTGTTTCAGATCACCCAAAATATGTAAGCCTGCCGATCTCAATTGCCTAGAGGCAAAGCGCAAGCGCTCAGCACCATCATGGTTACCGGGTATCATAATCACCGGCACCTTTATGTCTGAACAGATTTTACTGATGAACTCATCCAGTAATTCAACCGCTTTAGAGGGTGGCACCGAACGATCGTAGATATCACCGGCAATCACCAGTGCATCAACAGATTCCTTATCAATATAATCCACCAACTGATTTAGCACATGCCGCTGATCGTCGAGTAGAGAGACATTGTGAAACTGGCGACCGATGTGCCAATCTGATGTGTGGATAAACTTCATTGTGAATTATAACTCCCTGTTACTTTACGAAATCATTAATGGCTTGAAGAAACGCCAACAAGCTATATTAAACTATTTACTACATGTAGCAATTGTGTACATATACACATGTCGATATTTCAAGCACATATGCATCAACAAGCTGCTGCCGATTATCCGCGCTTTGGCAAGTTACCCCTCTAGGTATAAGCTGGTTACGCAATATACGAACCATTCAGCTCACCCCTTAACCGCTCATGAGCACGCTGCACCCTCTGACAACCTATATGCCTAAAGAAAAATATGTTGAAGGGAAGGCGGCCGGATAGGACACACAGAAAACTAAATCAATATGCAGCTGATGCCGATAGTAATTCATTTTAAATACAGTTAGCGCTATAAACACATCTAAAGGCCTTTCTATTTAGAGCTGATGTGTTTTAATCATTATTAAAATAATAAGGAAGCTACATGGCTAAGCTGATTGGATCAGAAGCATTTTTACGTGAGAACGATCACCGAGGTGAACGCAGCACCTTTGAATGGCTAAAAGAAGCCCTCCCCGACACCATAACACTGATGCCTAGCGTTGATTTTTTGTCAGTTGACATACACAACGCAAACCTCGGCGAAGTTGATTTCTGCCTGATCGGCCCTGATGGATCGCTCTTACTGATTGAACAGAAAAATGGTTTTATAACAGAAAACGATAATGGCGAATTGACAAAAGTTTACGCCAGCGGCCAGAGTAAAAATCCTTTAAAACAGATACTGCGTGCGAAAGCCAATCTAGCTAAATTGTGGAGTAGAAGCACCAATAAAAATAGACTCTTCATAAAAACACTGGTGTACCTACCCGACTATAACCTCAACAAAAAACAACCCACCGCTATTGATTCAAACTTAGTCGTAGATAAGGCCCGTGCCGATCAACTGCCCAGCATCATCACAGAGCTGTTAAATATTGCGCAAGCCACAGCCAATGAAACACAGCGAACTCTGGTCGAAAACTTTCTAGCCAGCCATTTACAACTAGAACTCGATATTGGTGCCTGGCAAGAACACCAACAACGGCTTTTTATACATAGGGAGGACCAGCTAGGTTATTTTTTGAACACCATGGAAATCTCTCCCTATCGCTTACTGATTGAAGGTAATGCGGGCTCCGGTAAAACACAGGCCCTGTTAGCTCTCTACCAACAAGCCCTTGCTAATGGTGAACGCCCTTTACTCATTTGTTTTAACCGACCATTAGCCAATAGCCTAGCTGAAACAGGAGAAGGAAACGGATTAATCATTAATATTGACCGCTTTACTGACCTCTATCAAAAAGATAATGTTTGCTACGATTTTTCTGAAAAAGAAATTCCCATGCACGAGCTCTTTAAAAGGCTCAGAGCCATCGCATTAAAAGAGCCTGTGCCCGTTAACTGGCAATTCAGCACTATCTTGATCGACGAGGCCCAGGATTTTGACAATGAGCAATTGACGTTTATCGAACACTTCCTCAGCGAGAATGGCCGCCTATCCATGGCGACCGATAGTCACCAAAGCCTGTACGGTAAACAACCCTCCATCAACCCCACTGTAAAATTAACCCTAGCTAAAAACTACCGCTGCAGTAAAGAAATATGGGATTTAACCCGCTTTCTATGCGGTATAGACACAGGCGATTCAAATGGCTTAGTGCGAGGCAAAGATACCTCAGCTCTACTCAGCTATGCCGACTTTAGTGATATGTGTGAACAACTTATCAACTTAGTTAATGATTATCTAAACCAAGGTTACACGCTAAACGACATCGTTGTATTAAGCGCCCACGGCATCAACAGCTCATCACTGTGCCACTTAGACACCATTGGCCCTTGGCACACCCACCGCTTTACCGGCAACTACACCGATGATGGCCAACAAATTTACAGTGAGGGTGAATTACGCGTTGAAAGTGTTTACCGTTTTAAAGGAGATCAACGCACTGTGGTTATCTTTACTGAGTTAGACTTTAAAAAATGGAATGACAGAGCAAAAAATCTGCTTTACACCGGTATGACGAGGGCTAAATTAGAATTAAGCTTATTGTTTGAAGATAGCACTATTGAAATGCTATATAGTGAAATCAATAATCGGTAGCCACAGCCTTCAAAAGAATATGTCTTGAACTTAAAGGCTTTTAGCCATTTTATCAAACTAGAAAAACCAAGAAATATTATGAGTAAATGATAATTAAAACAGTGCTATCCTAATTACACGCAATCACCTAGCATAATTGTTCTTTAGATGCATAATCATACATACTTAAAACTAATTTAGCGAAACACGCATAATTAAACAAAGGACTACCATGGCAAAATCAGCACAAGAATTGCGTAGCACCGTAACGGCAATTCTAAATAGCGAAAACCTACATGGTCATCAGCGAGAAGCTGCACAAAAAACATTCGAAGCCTTTGATGGAAACACTCGTGCGGTAGTTATGGCTGCAGAAATGCAAGCCGGAAAATCAGGTATTGCAATGGCGCTTTGCTGTCAACAACGCCTCAGCCTTTCCGATGAAGACATTAGTACCAGAAAAAAACTAAGAGACACACTTTACCTCGTTACAATGGTAGATACCGCCTTGTTAGACCAAGCCAAAGATGATTTAAAAGACGCTAAGAATGTAGTGGTCAGTAATTTTAATCGCTTTGAAAACGATCTTGAAAGTGAATTTAAAGGAAACCCACCAAAACTTATCATTATCGATGAATGCCACTACGGCTCGAACATAGCAGCCGTGCGCTACAACAGCGTTTTTGATTACCTCGAAAAAGAAAATGACACCTGCAAAGTAATATTTATCTCGGCCACAC
This sequence comes from Dasania marina DSM 21967, assembly GCF_000373485.1. NCBI lineage: Bacteria > Pseudomonadati > Pseudomonadota > Gammaproteobacteria > Cellvibrionales > Spongiibacteraceae > Dasania > Dasania marina. The sequence continues at coordinate 9,810 of NZ_KB891589.1, read as the reverse complement.
CCTTTGGTGCACTATACGCAGCCGAAACAGCTTATGAATTAGCTAAAGAGGTAGAGGAAGAGGCCATTGCAGAAGATGATATCAGCGCCGCGCAACAAGCAGCCTCACTAGCTGCAGATGCTGTTAAAAACTCATTACTAAGGCGAAATTTTGGTACAAAATTAGTTTTCCATCGTACCAGTAATGAATATTACGGCGTACGTGAGATGATCAATGCAGGCAAGGTAATCGACCTTGATCACGAATACCGAAGCTTTTTGGTTCAATCCGAACAAAGACAGCAGTTCATCGACCATTTCAATAATACTGAAGGGCCAGGCTGGTCATTAGTACGCGTACCAGCGGGTACAGCAATGGATGCCAAGGAATATTTCCTAAGCCAAGGATTGTCAGAAGATAACCTCTTTATTCTCGGCCAATCATTAACCGGCGTACCTGAAGACGAACAAACCAATATCGATAAATTCAAAAAGGAGTTCAATGACTCTATCGATTTTGGCGAAAAGTTAATCGCAATCACAGTAGCAGGCTGCCGTGCCGGTATTAATTTTGGCCCACTAATGAAAAACAACCTGATCTCTACCTGGGATAGTACAGTAGCCAGCGTTGCCGCCGTCGTACAGGCCAATATCGGCCGCGCCTGTGGTTACCATGACAACAATTCTTCCATCCACTTCACCAACATAGATGCCGCCGAGGCCTATGGTGCCACTTTGGATTATCTTGAACAAAACACTAATCCCGATGCGGCTTCAGATTTTGAAGGTTTGAAAACCTTCTTTGAAGAAATTTGTGACGAATACAATGTACAGGGCCTCGATGTAGGCCTTTCGGTCAAACGAAAGAAGCGAAAGCCAATTGGAGATGTAGAGACCTACTCCACCGATAGTTATGTTGCTGTACCCGGTAAGCTTTTTGAGCCTGACTGGAATTACTCTCAATACACTAACGATAAAGAACTTTTGAAGGCTATTGATATCATCCGCAGTGAATACCTGCGCGACTACGGACCAAAAGTCAAAGGTCACCGGGCAATGCGTGGAGCCAAGAAAAATTGGATTAAAGCTCAATGGGTCAACGGCGACACCTATAACAACAAGGAGAAGGCATTAAAACTAGGAACAATGAAGGAGCGAACCTTACTCTTCACCGGCATTCTCGATCGCGGTGAACACCTAGAATACAACTCAGTCGTCATGCCAGGCAGCGGCGAGTTATCAGAAAACAAACGAGTCACTGCGACTATTTTCAGTAGCTACAATATGTCACGCCGACGCGTTAGTAAAAAAGTCATGACTGAAGCCGATATGGCTGAAATTTGTGACCATTTTTCAATCGAACACGACGACACACTACTGGTGCTTTATAAACGTGGTATATATGACATCGAAACTTCATACGCGAAAAAAGAAGCCAATCGAGGTCCCGATGAAACCGGCACTATTAATAATGAAACGCAATTTAGTGGTGTACCTGACCTTATCTACGAACTCGAGGATGTTTAGTAGCAATACTAAGCTCGCCCTATTCTCAGTATGAATAATTCAGCAAAGAAACATCGTGATAAAATTAACGCCGTGCTCGATAATAATACATTCGAGCACCAACAGCTGGCGGCACAAAAAGCCTTTGATGCGTTGACTGGCAGTACACGCGCCGTAGTAATCGCTGCCGAAATGCAATCCGGCAAGTCTGGCGTCGCCTTGGCACTAGCCTGCTTGCAACGCCAAAATCTCGACGACCAGGATATCTGTGATCGCAAACAACTCAAGGACACGCTATACCTGGTCACCTTGGCCGACACCGCCCTGCTCGATCAAGCTAAGGCCGATTTGACTCAAGCCCCAAATGTAGTCGTGAGTAACTTCAATCATTATCGAACCGCTCTCAATATCAATTTTAAGTCACAGCCCCCCAAGCTGATTATTATTGATGAGTGTCACTATGGCTCCGCTGCCGATGCGGTGCGTTACGGTAAGGTGTTTGATTATTTAGAGAGTGTCAACACTGACTGTAAAATTGCTTTTATCTCGGCCACCCCCTTCGGCGCGCTCTATGCCGCAGGCTCTGATTCCATATTGCGGCACAGCTTTAATACCAAGCTAGTTTTTCACAAAGCCAGTGTGCACTACCACGGCATTCGCCAAATGCATCGCTACCACCAGGTAGTCAAGTTAGACCGTGACCAGCGTAACTTCTGCGACGACTCGTTAATGCGGCGAAGTTTTATTCAACAGTTCAAAGAACATGACGGTGCTGGCTGGGCGCTGATTCGCGTGCCCAATAACTCGGCAAAAAAATCCAAACAGCTGATGATAGCGAATGGTTTTAACGAGGACCAAATTTTTATCATCGGTCAACAGTTGGCCGATGTCCCCGAGGAAGAACTAACCTCACTTAATGATTTTAAAAAAGAATTTGAAACAGCCTGTTTATTTGATGACAAGATCATCGCTATTACCGTGGCTGGCTTTAGGGCTGGTATCAATTTTGGCCCCGCGATGAAAGAAAAGTTGGTCGCCACCTGGGATAGCACCATCGCCAATATCGCTGCCGTGGTACAGGCCAATATAGGCCGCGCCTGTGGCTACCACCACAACACCAGCGCCAAACACTATAGCAACCTCGATGCAATTAGCGCCTACAGCGAATTACTGAATCACTTGGAATCGAACGATTGCACTGATGATTTTGAGAGTTTAAAAAAATTATTTGAAAAAATTTGCGAGCGCTATGATGTCACAGGCTTCGATAGAGGCATCAGTATTCGCCCCGAGAAAACCGCCGTCGTAAGCCGTAAACTCGATGACAGCCAAACTTACACAACAGCAAGTTTTTTAGTTGTCCCTGCCCTTCTACACGAGGCCTCACCTAACTTCAGCGCGTATACCGAAGACGCTGAAATTCTAGCAGCCATAGAATACATCCGTAATGAATTTCTTAGAGATGGCCTCCCTTATCCCAAGCCAAAGCGCGCGCTTCGTGGTGAGGAACAAAACTGGGTCAAGGCCCAGTGGGTCAATGGTGTTAGCTATGATGACTACTCAAACAGCATGAGCTCAGCAAAACACCGAACCCTACAGTTTATACAAAGGTTAGAAAATGGTGAGCCAGTAGAGTTCAACCGTATCGTCAACCCAGGTGGTGGTGAAGCCACCGAGAACAAACGACTAATGGCGACCATTTTCAGTATCTATAACGTGTCTGGCCAAGTGGATCAGTTTAAACGCAGTATGCACCTCGAAGACGTGCATGAAATGTGTGACGAACTCGGCTGCACGCATGACGACACCGTCATCGTGCTCTTTCAACGTGGCCAGCACGACCAAGCTGCCACCGATACCAAACAAGCTATCGATAGCACACGCCTCAAGCATCACTCCGTATTTGGTAGCTAAGCCTTGGGCTGAATATTCAACACTGGGGTTAAACACTCTTGCAGAGTTAGGCCGCCATGGTTGTAATAATCACCGGCAGTAAACCCACTAATACCCGGCGCCATGGCCACCCGCACCTGAGAGTTCCAATACCAGGGCTGGCTTAAGCGATCGGTCGCGACGTTACTTTTTAGAATCGCACAGCGTGAGAAGCGTTTAGCCGTTGTATCTTTCGGCAATTCAGTCTTAGGCAGTTTATCCGGCACCCATAACCAACCATGGTCTGTGACGATACGAATACGCGGCCAACCAGCGTCCAGCAATCCGTGAATGCGTGCCTCTACCTCATCGAGAATGTCACTAATTCTGCTAGGCAAACGTAACTGCTCATCATGGCCGGCATGGTCCAGGTCACCTGTCTGCACCCAAGCTTGTCCAGTAGGATCTCCTGTTTCTACCCCCTCCAAAAACTGCCAACCTGCTTCTGCGAGTAAACGCTTTAAATGATAGCTGCCGAAATTCTGCTGCGTATCACGCAGCATCGGATTAAAGTCATCATTATCTAAATGCCCAGTTAACTGATTTTGCACAGGCGTCAACGCCGCCTTTGCTGTAGCGGTCAAAGAGGGTAAAGCTGACCAATGAGTAGTTAACACTACCCGCGCTTTTGCCTCTAGCCGTACCAGCAATTGTTGGGCGACATCGAAGCGTAAACCATCTACAAAGAACAGTAACTGGCCACCGCTAGCATAACCGCCTGTGGCTTCATTCACTTCATTATTGGGCGCACCAGGGTAACCAAACTTCTGCACCAATTGCTGAAAGTTCTCCGCCACACGGGTCAGCCAGGGCGTATAAATAATGGATAGTACATCAGCCACCAATTTACGCTGCGTGTCGTCACCAGCTGCTGCCATAGCACTTATTGCTGCCGCGTCAGCCTGCCAATGCTGCCTCTGATAAGCTGCAGCCATGGTTTCTACATCCGGGCCAGCAAAGTCAGATTTTGTGTACAGAGCCACATCTTTAAGTGCCACCAACATATCTAAGTATGGCGATAACCTCAGTTCGGCCCATAACCACTCTTGCCGTGCCTGGTGCTTTTTATATAACTTCGCCAAGCTTCCACGCACTTGCTCATCATCAGCACCGGCCAGTGATAACAGTGCTTGCTGTAAAGCTAACTCATCATCCTGATTAACTGCTAGGTAAGCACTTGCATCTGAAGCCAAGTCCTTCGGCCTGATGGCCGTTAACAACTCAAGTAAGCCCGGTAAACGGTTAGCGATATCGCTAAAGCGTGCCCAGAGCGCGGCCCATTCCCCCTGTTGCTCACACATGGACTGGGCAAAACTTTCACGGTTACCCGGTGTTGCCGCCAAACCAAAGCTATCAAGGCAATACCGCTCAAAAATGTTTAGCTTAACCGCCTCCCAATCATTGATTACGTCAGGGTTATCTAACCACTGCAGCAGATCGCGCAGCGGGTCATCCGCCACCAGGCGATTTAAATCATCGGCATCAAGGCGTTGCCCCTCCAGGCTGGCAGCTTCTTCATTCAACAGAGCACTCAGCACGTTTTTCAATGCTGCCTGGGTTTTAGCGTCCTTAGCAACATCCAACTCAAGCCCAATGTCCTTATTAGCGAGAAAACCTGACACCGTCCAGTCACGCCCGGTGTTCGGTGTCGCCCACCAAAAACCCCGATACTGCAATTCGGCCAAGGGCTGTAGGTATTCCGGGCAAAGCTCAATGGCCCGCATTTCTTTGCGGGCAATTCCCGGTAGGTAAATAATCGGGGTGCGGTCCAGTGGCAAATCCGCCACCTTGCGAGCAATCGCGCACTTGATCCACACAGCTGGGCCTATGCGTTGCTCTGGGGCGTAGTCGCCCAGTTCAATAAGCTCGGGCAGATGCTGTTTTATCAATGGCATGGCCGTTTGCCACTGGCACTCTTTATCTGTCCACAGCACCGCTGCCGGAGCAGCCTGGGTCTGCTCATTAAAGCTGCTTGCCTGGCGTACAACCTCTACTAAGCGATCAATCAGGGTCATTGGGCGCACTCCGGCAACGAGAACAACTTAATAGCCAACTCCACTAATTCATTAGTGCGCTTATCGATAGCTTCAACTGACCAATCGTTGGCATCTTTCAATTTTTCATTCAAGTACAAGCCATTGTTGTAGCCTACCGGCCGCTTTTTGTTATCCAGTCGGTCCCGTTTTTCAATAAAACCTTTAACACCCAATTTGCTGTTATAACCGGATATAGTCAGATTGCCGAGCTTATGCACATGGCTATCGCGATACAGATTGGCTTGCGCGACATTGCCAGCGGCCATCATATTTACCCAATCTTGTGGGATATTTTTACCCTGAGGAAAGATATGCTCGATGGTCCAGATAAGCTGCTTACCATTCATTTCCCATAAGTCACTCTTACTCTCACGGGTCATTCGACTCTCTTCGATGGAGCAGAGTACGTAACGGCAAACTCCTTTGTTGTCGTCGTATAAATTACCTGACAAATGCTTTTTAAAGATTTCATTATCTGCACTTACATGCAGTAACTGCTGCAATAAACTCTGATAGACCGCATCACCCTGTAAGTTTGTTACCTTCTCAATTACCGTCATAAAAAGTGGCGTTAAATCGCGAGTAGCTGGTGTATCTGTGGTATTTCTTCGCACGAAGAAGCGAATTAGTAGGCCTGTAATTCTTTCAAGCAAATCTTCATCTAACTCCAATTCCTCTGCACGGCTGAACACAAACAGTAAAAATACATAGGCAGGTGCTGCCTGAGCACGCTCTAACTGTAATAACAACTGACTCAACTTTGGTTTATTGGGTATCAACTCACGCGCGGTAATCTGACGATAAAGCGCCGAACTTGCTAGGGCGTTATTTAAAAACTCCCCTGCATTGTGGTTAATTAACTTTTCATATACTTGCATCAAATTCGATTTGGTAGCGACAGGCACACTAACAATGCTTTTCAGTTCCAACTTAAAAGCATTGTAATACTGACGAAAATAACGCTCCTGCAGTGCATAGTCATCACTCAAGGCTTTTATAACTTTACCCCATTGATTAAAGTGCCTTTCAATATTACCCGGTTCAGCATATTCCAGCTTTGCCAGTAATTTATTTTTAATTAGGTCCACGGCTGTTAAGGGTACACCTCTGTTATTTAAAGATTCAAACAACGTATAAGCATCGGAGTGACTGGCCACTTCAATTTTTACCAGCGTTGCTGAATTAACTTTTTCAACCAGCCTTACTAGTGCCTGCAATGGATCAGGCTGAGGGTTTATGTACTCACGAATACGATCTTTAAAATGGCGATAGGCTTTAAATACTCGGCGATTACCTGCGTTACTAACCGTATCTGCGATCGAAATAATCCCAGCCATTTTCAAAACCGCAAAGTAATCCTGCTGATTTTCGTTTTGTACCTGCGGAATTAACCTAGGCTTAGTCGCATCTTTCTTAAGCACTAAACGGTGCTTGAGGTTATGGCGTTCTATCTGAGCCTCAAAAGGCAAGTTATTGGCCGTAGGTAAATCGTCATAGGCCTGATAAATAGCAGCCAATAAAATTGACAGGGTTGTCATACGCTGCTGGCCATCAACCAATTCCAACTGCTGAATCGCTAAAGCATCCTCAGTCTGGTTGATACAAATGATCGAACCCAAAAAATAATTGGGGTCGTTCTCCAGCAAATCATCAAACAAATTATCCCAACTGCCTTTGCCCCACTTGTACTCACGTTGATAGCGAGGGATCGCATACACAACCACAGATTCAATATCCAGCAATGTCGACACGGGATAATTATTGACCGATTTAATCACAATAACTTCTCCGTTGTAGTTTCATCATCCCGTGTTTGTTCTATCATTTTATTGGCTGTTTCCCTAGCCGCCTCTCGCGCCGCTTTTTTTTCAGCTAAAGTCAGGTGGTGGTCGTTGATGCGGGCGCCTGCTTTTTCGCCGTACCGCTCACCCAGGGTATACCAGGGGGNGGATGCTACGTCGTTGCCGCGGTCTTTTTTCCAGTGNATATTGGGNTTGGCGCGCAGTATACCGGCGCCTTTTTTACCCATGTCGGCAGCGGTCATAAAGGGGCGGATGTTAAGGCGCACGCCGTCGTTGAGGTCGGGCTGCCAACCTATAGGCTGCTCCTCAATNGGNTTCCAGCGNACGAAGATATCGTAGCCGGTTTTGCCATCGGCACTGGCCTCNCCCTCTTTAATNGCTTCCAGTTCGCGCTTGAGGTTTTGTGCGGCGGCCAGGCGAATGTCGGCGCCGTCAACACTGTTTTTTACACCGTGTTCCTGGGTGCGTATCCAATCGCCTAGGTAGGTGTAAATCAAACGGTCGAGGTTGTCGTGGTTTAGCTGGTGGTAGTTAACCAGGGCACTNAANCCATCTTTAAGGCCATCCCAAATCTGCCAAATAAACGGGCGATTTTGGAACAGCTTGCAGTGCTGAACGAAGAACTTATCGCGCAACCAAGCGTCCAGGCT